>JAQGNM010000437.1 GCA_028291845.1 Massilia sp.
AGCGTCGAGCAGGTGCGCGACATGGTCGCCAAGGCCACCAAGTCGGTAGCCTTGCTGATCCAGCGCGGGAGTGACAGAATCTTCATTCCGGTGCGGATTGGCTAAAGACGCGTAGCGTCTTCCGGCACGCACGGCTACAAGGAACCTCGACATGCGGCTACTGCTGGTGGAAGACGATACGATGATCGGCGAAGTGGTGCTCGACCTGCTCAGGGCCGAGCACTACGCCGTCGACTGGGTGAAGGATGGCGAAATGGCCGACACCGCCCTGATGCAGGCGCAAAACTACGACCTGGTGCTGCTCGACCTGGGCCTGCCGCGCAAGGACGGCATCGAGGTGCTGCGCTCGATGCGCGCCCGCAAGGACCGCACCCCGGTGCTGGTGGCCACCGCGCGCGATGCCGTCAGCCAGAGAATCGCCGGGCTGGACGCCGGCGCCGACGACTACGTATTGAAACCGTACGATCTCGATGAACTGCTGGCGCGCATCCGCGCGCTGCTGCGCCGCTCGGCCGGACGCGCCGAGCCGGTATTCGAGTACAACAACATCACGATTAATCCGGCCACCCGCGAGGTGGCGGTGGCCGGCGCGCCCGTCACCTTGTCGGCACGCGAATGGGCGGTGCTCGAAGCGCTGATCTCGCGCCCGGGCGCGGTGCTGTCGCGCGCGCAGCTGGAAGAAAAGCTGTACAGCTGGCGCGATGAAGTCTCCAGCAACGCCGTCGAGGTGTACATCCACGGCCTGCGCAAAAAGCTCGGCAGCGAGCTGATTCAAAATGTGCGCGGGGTCGGTTACATGGTGCCCAAGTTATGAGGCGCGCGAGCGGAACCAGCGCATGAAGATGCCGGGCATCGACAAGCTGAGCCATTTGCCGCAAATGCCGCAGATGACCCACTCGCTGCGCGGACGACTGCTGTGGTTTCTGCTGGCCGCCATCACGATCGCCGCGTTTGCCCAAGCCAGTATCGCCTACCGCACGGCCTTGAACGACGCCGACCAGATCTTCGACGACCACATGCAGCAGATGGCGCTGTCGCTGCGCTCATCGGCGCCGCTGGCCAACAGCGATCCGGCGGCCAGGGCCGATGTCGATGCCGCCGCCGAAAACAACGACCTGGTGGTGCAGGTGTGGACGCCGGACGGCGTGCAGGTGTTCCGATCGGTGTCGAGCGCGCGCCTGCCGCAACGCGCGGTGCTGGGCTTTTCAAACGTGGTCGCCAACGGCACCACCTATCGCGTGTTCTCGGTGCAGACCAGCACCCAGATTTTGCAGGTGGCGCAGGATATGGCGGTGCGCCGCAACATGGCCGGCAACCTGGCGCTGCGCACGGTCGGCCCGATCGCCGTCATGATGCCGATCCTGATGCTGGTAGTGTGGTGGGTGGTCAGCGGCTCGCTCGAACCGGTGGCGCGGGTGCGCTCGCAAGTGGCCTCGCGCCAGGCCGACGACCTCTCTCCCGTGTCCGACGCCGGCCTTCCCGACGAGGTGCGCCCGCTGGTACAGGAACTCAATTTGCTGTTCGGCCGCGTGCGCACCGCCTTCGCCGCCCAGCAGCATTTCGTCGCCGACGCCGCCCACGAGCTGCGCACCCCGCTGGCGGCGCTGAAACTGCAGGCGCTCAGCCTCGAGCGCGCCGACAGCCCGGAAGCGCGCCGGGTGGCGGTGGGGCGCCTGACCGCCGGCATCGAGCGCGCCACCCGGCTGGTCGAGCAGCTGCTGGTGCTGGCGCGCCACGAAGCGAGTTCGCAGGATAGCGTCACCACCGCGCAGGTGTCGCTGGCCGACCTGGCACGCCGCGCCGCCGGCGACCTGGCGACCGTGGCGCAGCAAAAGGGCGTCGACATGGGCCTGCACCGCGCCGATGAAGTGCGGGTGCCGGGCCACGCCGACGCCTTGATGATCCTGTTGCGTAACCTGGTCGACAACGCCATCAAGTACACCCCGAGCGGCGGCACCGTCGACATCGAGGTGCGCCGCGAGGCCGACGGCAGCGCCGTGCTGCTGGTCGAAGACAGCGGCCCCGGCATCCCGCCTGAAGAGCGCGAACGCGTGTTCGACCGCTTCTATCGCATCGCCGGCAGCGAAGCCGCCGGCAGCGGCCTGGGCCTGGCCATCATCAAGGCGATCGCCGAACGCCACGGCGCGCTGCTGACCCTCGGCCAGTCCGCGCGCCTCGGCGGCCTGGCCGCCAGCGTGGTGTTTCCGGTATCGAGCGCCGCCGAAAACCGCGCGCTCGCGCTTGCCGAGTAAGCCGCACCGTGCCCGTCATCGGCTACCATATCCTCAACGTGTTCGCCGAAACGCCGTTCGGCGGCAATCCGCTGGCGGTGGTCGAACAGGCCGATGGCCTCGACGACGCTACCATGCAGGCGATTGCACGCCAGTTCAACCTGTCGGAGACCACCTTCATTTTGCCGTCGCACACCGCGGCGGCGCGCGTGCGCATTTTCACGCCCACCTACGAAATGCCGTTTGCCGGCCACCCGACCTTGGGCACGGCGGCGGTGGTGGCGGCAGGAATGACAAACGCGGCGGGCGATCATTTCGAACTCGAACTGGCTGCCGGTTCGATCCCGGTGCGCCGCGTCGACGGCCGCTGGCGCCTGCGCGCCAATCGCGCCACGCACCGGCCGATGGAAGCGGGTAGCGCGGAGCTGGCGGCAATGCTGGGCGTGCCGGCGTCAAGTCTGGCCGGTCCCGGAATGTGGCTCGACTGCGGCACCGAGCAGCCGATGATTCAATTGCGCACAGCGGCGGACGTGGAAGCATGCCGCATCGACGCCGGCCTGATGGCGCGCTGCAGCACGAATAAAGCCGGCCAGGCCAAGACCTATGTATTTGCCCGTGACGGCAACGACTTCGTCGCCCGCTATTTCTGGCTCAGCGGCGCCGCCGGCGTCGCCGAAGACCCCGGCACCGGCTCGGCCTGCGCCAACCTGGGCCGCTGGTGGCAGCTGACCCACGGCGCCCAGCCCCTGCACGCGAACGTCCACCAGGCCCGACACAGCGGCCGGCCATGCCTGCTGACGCTCGACGTCGAAGGTGGCGAAGTGGAAGTGGGCGGCAAGGTCGTCGCCATCGGCACAGGCGAATTGCACTGGTAGAAAAAATGGGACAGGCACCTGCGGAGCCAGTCCCCCTGCTGCATGCATCCCGGCGACTTGAACCGCCAGCTTGCACCGATCAAAATTCCCCGAGGCGAACCCTGATCTGAATCGGGTCTGCGTAAACTGAAGAGAGCCTGGCTCCGCCAGGCTCTCTTCCCACTTCAACCCAAACAAAAGTAGGCGTTCACTTTTGTTTGAAGCATTTTAAAACGTGTGGCGCACGCCCGCGTTATACGAGGAATCGCCCGAACCTGGATCGGTCGCAGTACCGACGGTGTAGCCGGCACCGCGGCGATTCTTGATCTTGCCGTACGACGTGTACAAGGTGCTGCGCTTGGACAGGGCGTAAGTGTAGCCCACTGCCAGCTGGGTGGCATCCTGGTCGAACGAAGTCTTGTCGTTCTTGTTGATGACCGAGGCCAGGATGGTGCCCTGGCCGACCGGCACGGCGGCACCGAGCAGCATATCGGTGCTGTCGGTCGAGCTGGTCGGACGCACACCCACGGCGCCGAACGGGTTGCTGGTATTGGGCAGCACGGCGCTGTTAAAACCCTTGTCGACGCCGAAGGCGGCGTAGCCCTTGACGACGCCGAAGTCGTAGTTGGCGGCCAACAGGGTGTTGGTGCCGATGTCGCGGCTGACGGCGGTCACGCCGGTGGCGGCGGCAACGTCGCTGTTACGGTTGTTGTAAGCGAGGCGGGCGTTCAGCTTGCCGACCGCGTAGGTCAGGGCGGCGCCAAGCTGGCGACCGGCTTTGTTGCTGCCGGCTTGCTCGCCTGCGGCATAGGCCAGTTCGCCGGTGAAGCCGGCCACTTTCGGCGATACATACATCACGGTGTTGCTGGTGCGGGTATTCGCGCCCACGGTCGGCAGCAGGTTCTTGGCGCTGCCCGCCAGGCCGGCCGCAAACGGGTCGGCATAGGCGGACACGGTGGTGTAGTACGGCGTGTACTGGCGGCCCAGGGTCACGGTGCCGGCGGTGGACTTGAGGCCGACAAAGGCCTGGCGATTAAAAATCGAACCGGCGGTGTCGATCTCGCCGGTGTCGGTCTTGTAGCCGGTTTCCAGCATGAACAGGGCGGACATGCCGCCGCCGAGGTCTTCGACGCCGCGGAAGCCCAGGCGCGATACCGAAGCGACGCCGCTGCTGATCTTGGTGGCATTGCTGGTGCCGCCCATTTCACGGACGAAACCGGCATCGACGATGCCGTAGATGGTCACATTGGTCTGTGCAAAAGCGGAGCTGGTTGCAGCGGCCAGGACGGCCGCGGCGATCATAGTCTTGTTCATGAACATCCTATAGTCAGTGGAAAAAGTTATATTGGGATAAATAGTTTTAACGAAATATATCATGAAATATAAGGGCCGCTACAGCCAGCTGCCATATGGCAGCATCCGCGTGCGCAAATACCACACCGCAGCTAACTTGTATACTCAGCTATATCGAACATTCAAAGAAGATTGTCATGTTTTGTCTTGCGAATTTAGCGCTGGAAAAAGAAGCTGCGGTGCCGGCGGTCGATGCCTTATCAAAATTTCTGAAAAGCGAACCTGCGAAACTTGTAATTCCTTCCTGCGGGTACGACCTGTAGAATCGCCCGCATGCTCGATTCGGAAGATTGGGGCGCGATCTGGTTGACCATCAAGCTGGCGACCCTCGTGACCTTGCTGCTTATATTGTTTGGGACGCCGCTGGCCTGGTGGCTGGCGCAGACGCGTTCGCGCTTGAAAAGCGTGGCGGTGGCCCTGGTCGCCTTGCCGCTGGTGCTGCCGCCATCGGTGCTGGGATTTTATTTATTGGTCAGCATGGGGCCGCACGGCCCGGTCGGCCAGCTGACCCAGAGCCTCGGCCTGGGCCTGTTGCCGTTCACCTTTCCCGGCCTGGTGGTGGGCTCGCTGTTTTACTCCTTGCCGTTTGTGGTGCAGCCCCTGCAAAACGCCTTCGAGGCGATCGGCAGCCGCCCGCTGGAGGCGGCCGCCACCTTGCGCGCCAGTCCCATCGATACTTTTTTCACGGTGGTGGTGCCGCTGGCGAAACCGGGTTTCCTGACCGCGGCCACGCTCGGCTTCGCCCATACCGTCGGCGAGTTCGGCGTGGTGTTGATGATGGGCGGAAATATCCCGGATAAAACGCGGGTGGTGTCAGTGCAGATTTACGACCACGTCGAGGCGCTCGAATATGCGCAGGCGCACTGGCTCTCCGGCGGCATGCTGGTGTTCAGTTTTATCGCGCTGCTGTTGCTGTACACCTTCAATCCGACCCGGGCGCGGGCATGAACGAGACCCCGATCGCCGCCGCCTTTTCTCTGACGCGCGGCAATTTCGACATGCAGATCGACCTCGCACTGCCGCCGCGCGGCGTCAGCGCCCTGTTCGGCCCCTCCGGCTCGGGCAAGACCACCATCCTGCGCGCCATCGCCGGCCTCGATCATCACGCGCACGGCCGGGTGGTGGTCGGCGGCGAGGTGTGGCAGGATCGGCAGCGCCGCGTGTTTGTGCCGCCGCACAAACGCAGCATCGGTTATGTATTTCAGGAAGCTAGCCTGTTTCCCCATCTGTCGGTGGCCGGCAATCTGGAATTTGCCCGCAAGCGCGCCGGCGGCGGCGCGGCCGACAGTGCTGCGGTGCAGCAGCGCGCGGTCGGCCTGCTGGGCATCGGACACCTGCTGGCGCGCCGCGCCACCGACTTGTCGGGTGGCGAGCGCCAGCGCGTGGCGATTGCCCGCGCGCTGTTGACGCGTCCGCGCCTGATGCTGCTCGACGAACCGTTGGCGTCGCTCGACGGCAAGCGCAAGGAAGAGGTATTGCCATACTTGGAGAGCATGCAGCGCGAACTGGGCATTCCGATGATCTACGTCAGCCACTCCACCGAAGAGGTGGCGCGGCTGGCCGATCACGTGGTGCTGCTGGACGCCGGCAAGGTGCTCGCCAGCGGTCCGGTGGCGCACACCCTGGCGCGCCTGGACGTGTCGATGGCGCTGTCGGAAGACGCCGGCATGGTGGTGGAGGGGATCGCCGACGGCTACGATGCGCCGTACGGCTTGCTGCGGCTGCGGGTGGGCAAGGAAGGGGCGATGCACGTGGCCCATGCGCCGGTGACGAACGGCGCCATGCTGCGCCTGCGCGTGCTGGCGCGCGACGTCAGCCTGACCTTGAGTTCGCACAGCGACAGTTCCATCATGAACCAGCTGCGCGCGGTGGTGGTGGCCACCTGGCCGGCGAGCGACGCCGCCCATGTCGTCGTGCGGCTCGACGCCGGCGGCGCCCCGCTGCTGGCCCGCATCACCCGCCGCTCCCACGATCAGCTGGGGGTGCGGGTGGGGATGACGGTGTGGGCGCAGGTGAAGGCGACGGCGTTGTTGTCGTTGCGGTAGACCAGCAGGCGGCAGTTGGAGTTCGGACATGGGACAGGCGCCCTTCAGGTGCCAGTCCCCCTGCTGCCCCCGCCGCGTCAGAACTTATGCCACAGACGGGCAAAGTACGAAGTCCCGTTCAGCCCGAACTGCACGCTCTCATATTTAAAACCATTGTCGGTCTCGTTCGGATCCTGCACGGTCGGCTTGACGTTGAAAATGTTCGCCGCGCCGATGGTGAATTTGGTCTTGTCCGTGAAGGCATAAGTAAAGGCCAGATCGGCCGAGGTTTTCGACTCGTACTTCATGGTCGGGGCCGGCGGGCCGGAGAAGGTGCCGAGGGTTTGAGGGCCGAAGTGGATGATCTTGAAGTCGGTTTCCACTTTGCCGTAGGTGTAGTCGAAGTCGAGCGTGGCCTTGCGGCGCGGGCCGCCCTGTTCGATGAACAGACGTTCGCGCTCGGACAGCAGGACGTCTTCAAAACCGGCCAGCGAGGCCGGCGCGTGCACGTTTCTCACTTCGGTCTTGCTGAAATTGGCCGCCAGGTAGGTGTTCAGTTTGCCGCCCATGACATTGCTCTTGTTCGACACCGTCAGGTCCAGCCCTTGCGTGCGGGTATCGATCGAATTGACGAAGAACTGCGCCGAGGCGACGCCGAGATTGAGCAGGATATTGCCCAGCGCCGGGTAGTTGCCCGAGTCAAAACGACCGGACAGCACAATGCGGTCGTCGATGTCGATGCGGTACAGGTCGGCCGTGATGGCCGTCGCTGTGGTCGGCGACCAGGTCGCGCCCAAGGTAAAACTCTTCGACTTTTCTTCCTTCAGCTTGGGGATGCCGGCCGCATTGGTGACGGCGCCGCCGTTCGGGGCGAACACCACGTCTTTCGCCACGCCGCCGACGAAGTCGGTGAAGGTCGAGGAAAAATACACTTGCTGCAGCGAGGGCGCGCGAAAGCCCGTGCTGGCCGAGCCGCGCAACAGTACGCTGTCGAGCAGCTTGTAGCTGCCGGCCAGCTTGCCGGTGGTGGTCGAACCGAAGTCGCTGTATTTCTCGTGCCGCACGGCCGCTTGCGTTTTCAGCTTGTCCGTCACGTCCAGTTCGAGGTCGATATAGGCGGCGCTGCTGTGGCGGCTTTTATCGGTGGCGTCGGCCGGTTGAAAGCCCGGGAAACCCTGGCTGCCGGCATTGCCGCCGAATCCGAGGCCGTCGGCGTCGATGTAGGAACCTGGCTCGCCGGCAAAGATCTGGTAGTTTTCGCGGCGGTATTCGGCGCCGAAGGCGACGTTCAAGCCCTTCATGACGTCGCCATAAAAGCGCGACAGGTCGGCATTGGTGGTCAGTTGCTCGAACGAGAAGCCGCCGGCCCTGAAGGTGCTGGCGCTGACCCCGCGCCCGCCATTGAGCAGGTCCTGGTTGGCGATCGAGGCGTTCAGGGTGTGGCTGATGTTGTAGCGCATCTTGTTATAGCCGTAGGTCTGCGACAAGTCGCCGTTCCATTCACCGATTTTTGCGCGGTAGCCGACGGTGGCGTAGCGGTCGTCGACATCGGCATTGATGAAGGGCGCGAAACCGTCCGGGTACATGGCGGCCGAATTTTTCGACGGAATGTCCTCGGAACCGATACCGCCGCGCCCGAAGGCGGCCGACGAGCCGAAGCGGTCCTGCACGCCGAGCGTGAAGTACAGCTTGCCGTCCGCGCCGGCCGGAATGTCGCCGTTGACGTACAGGGTGCGGTTTTTCACCAGCGAATCGCCGATGATGCGCGGGCTGTCGGCGTCGGCGCGGTTCGAGCGGCCGCGGTTGAGCACTTCGCCGGTGACGCCGATCACGCCGCCGTCGCCGACGGCAAAGCCGCAATAGGCCGATCCCATGTAATTCTTGCCGTCGTGCGCCGAGTATTCGCCGGCGCCGGTGACCGCTTCGCAGCCGAGGCTGCGCTTGAGTTCGACATTGATCACGCCGGCGATTGCGTCGGAGCCGTACTGGGCAGCCGCGCCGTCGCGCAGCACTTGCACGTTGCGGATCGCCAGCAGCGGGATGGCGTTCATGTCGGTGCCGGTGTTGCCGCGATTGCGGGCGCCAAAAATATTGACCAGCGCCGTGGTGTGGCGGCGCTTTCCGTTCATCAAGACCAGGGTCTGGTCGGAGCCGAGGCCGCGCAGGGCGGCCGAATCGACCAGGTCGGCGCCGTCGGCGCCGGTCTGACGGGTCGAATTGAACGAGGGGGAAATATAGGTGAGCGTCTGCGCCAGGTCGAACTGGGCGCCCGTTTCACTGGCTTTGCTGAGCGAAATCACATCGACCGGGGCGATGGTGTCGAGCGCCGAGGTGTTGCCGGCGCGGCGGGTGCCCACCACGTTGACGGTCTGCATGTCGCTGGCGACGGGCGCCGCAGGTGCAGTCTGCGCCAGCGCGGGGCTGCAGGCGGCAAGCGCGGCGCTGCCGTACAGGGTGAGCAGGACGGCACGGCGAAGGGGGGCGATGTGAAACACGCGGCATTCTCCAATAGACAAAATTTTATTTTAAGCACTGATGTGGTGCGCCGCGGTTCAATGTGGTCATAGCACAACGTTATGGAAACATAATTATTTGCACTAGGCTGCTTGGGCCGCACTGTGATAGTGCATTGGCGCAAGAGCGCGGTGCGGTCCGACGCCGAATCGCGAATTCTTCTAAACTCAAGCACGCACGATCTCTCCCATATCAAGAAAGACACCCATGTCCGACCACTACGCCAGCATCAATCCGTACACCGAAGAACTCGTCAAAAGCTTTACCTTGCATACTGATGAACAGATGGAAGATGCCTTGACGCGCGCCCACGCGGTGTACCAGTCCGACTGGTCGCGCGGGTCGATCGACAGGCGCCTGGCAGTGCTGACCAAACTGGCCGACCTGCTCGAGCAGCGCCTCGACCAGTTCGCCACTGCCATGGCCACCGAGATGGGCAAGCCATTGGCGCAGGGGCAGGGTGAAGTCAAGCTGTGCATCGGCATCGCCCGCTATTACGCCGACAATGCGAAAACCATGCTGGCGCCGGTGCCGTACCCGGTTGCCCGCGGTGAAGCGGTGGTCGAACACTTTCCGGTCGGCGTGCTGCTGGCGGTCGAGCCGTGGAATTTTCCGCTGTACCAGTTGATTCGGGTGGTGGCGCCGGCCATCGCCGTCGGTAATCCGGTATTGCTCAAGCACGCGGAAAACGTGCCGCAATGCGCCGAGCTGTTCGAAACCCTGGTGCGCGACGCCGGCGCGCCCGACGGCGCCATGGTCAACCTGTTCATCACCAAGGACCAGGTGGCCAAGCTGATCGGTGACGACCGTATCCAGGGCGTGGCCCTCACCGGCTCCGAACGGGCCGGCAGCGCGGTGGCCGCGCGGGCCGCCGAAATGCTGAAGAAATCGACGCTGGAGCTGGGCGGCAGCGACGTCTTCGTGGTGCTCGACGACGCCGACGTCGCCAAGGCCGCCAAGGTGGGCGCCGCCGCCCGCCTGTCGAACGCCGGCCAGGTCTGCACTGCCGCGAAACGATTCATTTTGCATGCCAGGGTGGCGGACGATTTCCTCGCTGCATTCACCAAGCATATGCAGGCGGCCAATATGGGCGACCCGATGGACCCGGCCACCACGCTCGGCCCCTTGTCTTCAAAAGGCGCGCGCGACAACCTCGAGCGCCAGGTCAGCGCGGCCGTCGCCAACGGCGCCACCGTGGTCATGGGCGGCAAGCCTGCCGAACGCCGCGGCTTTTTTTACGAGCCGACCATTTTGACCGGCGTGACCCCGGCCAACCCGATGTTTTACGAAGAATTCTTCGGTCCGGTGGCGCAAGTGTTCGTCGCCGAGGACGACGACGCCATCCTCAAAATCGCCAACGATTCGCGCTTCGGCCTGGGCGGCTCGATTTTCAGTACCGACATCGCCCGCGCCAAGGCGCTGGCGGCGCGCATCGAAACCGGCATGGTATTTATTAACTCGTCGAGTTCGTCGCAGCCGCAGTTGCCGTTCGGCGGGGTCAAGCGTTCGGGCTATGGGCGCGAATTGGGTGATTTGGGGATCATGGAGTTCGTTAACAAAAAACTCATGGTGGTAGCTTAGTCACCCAAAAGTGGAAACCTACTTTTGGGTGGAGCTGAAGTGATCGGATTCCGGCGAGCCGGAATCCGATTATGAAGTACAGCTTACAAGTGCAAGACCAGTCGGGTAAAAATCACTGGCGAAGCCAGATGATTTTTGTGGGAAAACCTGATGCGGATCGACTGTCGCCTCGGAGAATGAAGACGGTTGTGGAAGAGGCTGTACTGCATTCTGTTCGTCATCGAACATCGCCTGCGCGATGCCGATGCTGGAGTGATTCGTAAAGGACATCCATGCAAATCCGCCTTGACGGAAAATTCGCCCTGGTCACCGGCGCCAGCGGCGGCATCGGCCAGGCCATCGCCCGCTCGCTGGCCGCCAGCGGCGCTGCTGTTGCCTTTCATTATTCCAGCCACGCGGACACCGCGCACGCCAGCGTCGCGGCGGTGCAGGGCGAGGGCGGACGCGCCGTGGCGGTGCAGGCAGACGTTGCCGACCCTGCCTCCGTGCAAGCCATGTTCGACGCCGCCGAGCGCGCCTTGGGCCCGATCGACATCTTGATCAATTGCGCCGGCATCGATGGCAAGCAGGCGCCGAGCTGGGAGATCGACCTGGCCGACTGGAAGAAAGTGATCGATGTGAATCTGTACGGCACGTTTTACTGCTCGCAGCTGGCGCTCAAATCGATGGTCGCGAGAAAAAAAGGCGTGATCCTCAATATTTCGTCGGTGCACGAAGTGATCGCCTGGAGCGGCTACAGCGCCTACACGGCGAGCAAGGCGGCGGTGTCGATGATGAGCAAGACCATGGCGCAGGAAGCCGCGCCGTTCGGCGTACGCGTGCTCTCGCTCGCGCCAGGCGCCATCCAGACCGACATCAACCGCGCCGTCTGGAGCGACCCGGAGCAGATGAAAGATTTGCTGACCAAGATTCCGCTGGGGCGCATGGGCAAGGTGGAAGATATCGCCGACATGGTGACCGTGCTGGTGTCCGATGTCGGCGGCTACGTCACCGGCACCACCTTGTTCGTCGATGGCGGCATGACCGACTACCCGGAATTTGCCCACGGCGGCTGACAAGTGGGCGGTTTGCCCATGCAGACGGCATTGCACGTTTTCACTGGCGGCGACGAACTGATCAGCTATACTGTGTTTTTATACAGTAGTTTGTTGCTCAGCTTGAATCATGTCGTCCTTTCCATTGCCGCCGGCAGGTTTACCGGATTACGCGGAACTGTTTTGCCTGTCGAATTTCAGTTTCCTGCAAGGCGCCTCGCACGCCGAGGAGCTGGTCGCCCGTGCCGTCCAGCTTGGCTATGCGGCGCTGGCGCTGACCGACGAGTGTTCGCTGGCCGGCGTGGTGCGCGCCCATGCCGAGGCGAAAAAAGCCGCCTTGCCCTTGCTGATCGGCGCCCATTTTCATTTGAAGGGGCAGGATGGCAACACGGCGCTGTCGCTGATCCTGCTGGCGCAAAACCGCAACGGCTACGGCAACCTGTCCGAACTGATCACCATCGGCCGCACGCGCGGCGACAAGGGCACGTATTTGCTGCGTCCCGCCGACCTGGCGGCGCCGCCGGCCGAATTCTCGCATCTGAAAGGCATGCCCGATTGCCTGGCGATCCTGTTGCCGGCCTATCCGGGGCACGATACCGACGCCGTCGACCGCCTGCACATCCAGGCCGGCTGGATGGCCAAGGTGTTTACTGGCCGCGCCTGGCTGGGATTGAACCTGCTGCACCGCGCCTACGACGAATCGCACCGGCTGACCATCGAGGAAGTGGCGGCGCAGCACCGCTTGCCGGTGACGGCCATCGGCCACGTCTGCATGCACGTGCGCTCGCGCAAACCTTTGCAGGACACCTTGTCGGCAATCCGCATCGGCAAACCCGTGGCCGAGTGCGGCTACGAACTGGCCCAAAATGCCGAGCAGCACTTGCGCGCACGCCTGCGCCTGGCCAACATTTATTCACCGGCGGCGCTGGCGGAAACCTTGCATATCGCCAGCCTGTGCACCTTCTCGCTCGACGAATTACGCTACGAGTATCCGAACGAGGTGGTGCCGCCCGGTCACACACCGGCCTCCTACCTGCGCAGCGAAACCTATATCGGCGCCCACCGGCGTTTCAAGGACGGCATTCCGGCCAAGGTGCAGGCGCAGATCGAGCACGAGCTGGTGCTGATTGCGGAGATGAACTACGAACAGTATTTCCTGACCGTCTACGACATCGTCCGCTTCGCCCGCTCCAACAACATCCTGTGCCAGGGCCGCGGCTCGGCGGCCAATTCAGCGGTCTGCTATTGCCTGGGCATTACCGAAGTCGATCCGGCGCGCGCCAACCTGTTGTTCGAGCGTTTTATCTCCAGGGAGAGAAATGAGCCGCCCGACATCGATGTCGACTTCGAGCACCAGCGCCGCGAAGAGGTGATTCAATATATCTACAATAAGTACGGCCGCACCCGCGCGGCGCTGGCCGGCGTGGTGATCAGCTACCGGCCGAAAAGCGCCTTGCGCGACAGCGGCCGCGCGCTCGGCATCGACCTGGCCATCGTCGAAAAGGTGGCGAAAACCCATTACTGGTTCGACAGCAAGCACGACCTGGTCAAGCGCTTGGCCGAATGCGGCCTTGACCCCGAATCGGACCTGGCGCTGCAGTGGGCCACCCTGGCCAGCCTGCTGCTGGGCTTTCCCCGCCACCTGTCGCAGCATCCGGGCGGCTTCGTGATCGCCCGCGGCAAGCTGTCGCGCCTGGTGCCGATCGAAAACGCCGCGATGGCCGACCGCAGCGTGATTCAGTGGGACAAGAATGACCTGGAAGAACTGGGCTTGATGAAGGTCGACGTGCTGGCGCTGGGCATGCTGTCGATGCTGCGGCGCGGCCTCGAACTGATCGGCGTGCGCCACGGCACCGTCTTCGAGATGCAGGACATTCCGCACGACGACGTCGCCACCTACGACATGATTTGCGAAGCGGACACGGTCGGCGTGTTTCAGATCGAATCGCGCGCGCAAATGAGCATGCTGCCGCGCATGCAGCCGCGCGTCTTCTATGACCTCGTCATCGAGGTGGCGGTGGTGCGCCCGGGGCCGATCCAGGGCGGCATGGTGCACCCGTACCTGCGCCGCCGCCAGGGCCTGGAACAGCCCGAATATCCGAAAGAGGAAATCAGGGGCGCCCTCGAACGCACCCTGGGCGTGCCGATTTTCCAGGAGCAAGTGATGCAAGTGGCGATCCTGGCCGCGGGTTTTACGCCGGGCGAAGCCGACCAGTTGCGCCGCGCCATGGCTGCGTGGAAACGCAAGGGCGGCCTCGAGCAGTATTACCAGCGCATCGTCGGCGGCATGCTCGAGCGCGGCTATCCGCTCGAGTTTGCCGAATCGATCTTTGCGCAAATCCAGGGCTTCGGCGAGTATGGCTTTCCGGAATCGCATGCGGCCAGTTTTGCGCTATTGGCCTACGCCAGTTCCTGGATGAAGCGGCATGAGCCGGCGGCGTTTTTATGCGCCTTGTTAAATAGCCAGCCCATGGGCTTTTATAGTCCCTCGCAGCTGGTGCAGGACGCGCGCCGCCACGGCATCGAGGTGCGGCCGATCGACATCACCGTCAGCAACTGGGAGTCGACCCTGGAAGAAATCGATCCCGGCCGCCAGCGGCAACCGGCGGTGCGGCTGGGGCTGTCGCTGCAGCGCGGCATGCAAAAGGAGGTGGCGGCGCGGATCGAGGATGCCCGGGCGATCCGCGCTTTCGACAGTGTCAGCGACCTGGCTCGGCGCGCCGGCCTCGACCGCGGCGACCTGCAGGTGCTGGCGGCGTCGAACGCCCTGGTATCGCTGGCCGGGCACCGCCGCGAGGCCCTGTGGCAAGCGGTGGGCGCGGTTCCCGACAAGGATTTGTTGCGCCCGACCACGCCCGACGAAGCAGCGCCGGTACTGGCCGCGCCCAGCGAGGGCGACGACATCGTCGGCGACTACCGCTCGCACGGCCTGACTTTGGGGCGCCACCCGCTCGCCCTGTTGCGCCCGCAACTGTTCAAGCAGCGCTTCATGAGCGCCGAAGTGATGAGCCACTACCAGAACGGCCAACTGGCGCGCGGCTGCGGCATCGTCACCGTGCGGCAACGGCCGGGCACCGCCAAGGGCGTGCTGTTTTTGACGCTGGAAGATGAAACGGGCAACGTCAACGTGATCGTCTGGCCCAAGCTGGTCGAACAACAGCGCGCCGAAGTACTGCGCGCGCATTTATTGGGGGTGTACGGGGTGTGGCAATGCGAGGGCAATGTGCGCCACCTGGTGGCCAGAAGGCTGGTGGATATGTCGCATTTGCTGGGTCGGCTTAGTACCCAGAGCCGCGATTTTTGTTAGCAGGGGGACTGGCGACCGCAGGGTGCCTGTCCCATGGGTGAGCAGGAGCAAACTAAGCGAGTTAGTTTGCTTCGATTCTAAGATGGGACAGGCACCCTGCGGGTGCCTGTCCCCCTGCTGTCCTCACCTGCTTATACGCCCGTGGTGCCGTAGTAACCGTGAATCTGCGACGCCCAGGTCTGATCCGCCATATCCGGCCAGTGATCGGTATCGAACCCCGGCGCCGCTTCGATCTTGGCCTTATCCATATTCAAGGTCATGCGGTGATTGGCGGTGTCGAGCGTCAGCGCTTGCCACGGCACGGCGAACAGCTTTTCGCCGATGCCGAGCACGCCGCCGCTGGCCATCACCGCATAGGCGATTTTGCCGGTGCGCATGTCGAGCATGATTTCCTTGATCTCGCCCAGGTGTTCGTTTTTCAGGTTGTGAACGTGATCGCCAATCAGGGTGTCGGCGCCCATCAGCTCAGGGCCAGGGCCTTTGTTATTCTTGTTCGAGTACATTCCGAAAGTATCGCGGTTCAAAATTGACATGGTGGCCTCCGTGTTATGAAGAAGCCAGCATGGCCGCGCACAACGAACGGGTCTGTTCGCGCGCGCACTTAGCGAGCCGCACGCAAGCGGGCGATGCGCTCGGCATTGCCGGGATGGCTAGATGCATAAGGCAAGGTTTGCCGCATCCAGGCCGGCATATTGTGTTGCGGATCGGCGTTGTTGACCGTGTCGAGCCATTCGAAGGTCTTGGCCAGCGGTTCCAGTGACCAGCCCTTGCTCTTGAGCACGGCGATGGCAAAGCTGTCGGCCTCGGTTTCCATCGCCCGCGAATAATGCAGATTGGCCAGCACCGCGGGGATGCCGGCGGCCACCGCGCTGAAGTCGCCCAGCAAAGCCGCCGAGGCCGCCGCCGTCAGCGATGAACGGGCCAGCACGCGCACGCTGTGGCGTCCCTGCACATGGCCGACTTCGTGAGCCAGCACGCCGGCCAGGGCGTCGTGGCTTTCCGCCGGCGTCAGCGACGAATCGTCGTACATGGCGCGCACCATCTGGTCGGTGATGACGATGGTGCCGTCCGGCAGCGCCAGTGCATTCGGGCCCAGCATGGGCGCGTTGTGCACCAGCAGGCGCAAGGGGTGGCGCGGCGCGGGCGGGCTGACCTCGGCCAGCACCGCGCGCACTTCGGCAATTCGCTGGTCGCTCAGGCGCGACGGCTGCAACAGCTTGTTTTGCAGGCCTTGCAAGGCGCTGGCGCCGATGCTGCGGTCCATCGAAGCGGGAATGTTGGCGGCGATTTTCTCCGCCGCCGCGGGCAGCACGTACCACCAGACTGCCGCGCCGACCGCCAGCAGGAGCACCAGCGCGGCCAGCGCCGCGTACCAGTGGCGCTGCCAGCGCAGCACCAGGCCGGGCTTGAAGCCGAGCGCCTGCGCCAGCGCCGCGCGAGCGGCCGGATCGGCCACTTCGCAGTGCCCGCCATCGGGCAGATACAGCAGCGCCGGCGCGTGCAGGAAGGGCTCGCCCAGCGTGACCTGGGCCAGCCGGTAGGCCTGGCTCACCGCGGCGCCGGCCAGATGGAGCATGCCGTTTTCGGCCTGCAATGTGACCAGCTGCAGCGCGCCGCTGCGGCCGTCGAAATAAAGGGCGTCGTGCATGGTGGCCTACAAGGAAAGATCGAAACCGAAGAAATCGGCGGCGCCGTCACCAAGGGCGCCGCCGCTGCCGGCGCTTGCTGCCGCCACCGCCAGCGCCGGCTCGAATCCGCCCTCGGCGATAATCGTCAGCGCGGCCAAACGGAACTTGTGGATGCGCACCACCGCGAAGGGCCGGAACAGGCCCAGGGTGACGACCGTCAGCAACACATTGACAATTTGCAGCCGCGCGAAGGCGCGCGCCGACATATCGCTTTGCATCGTGATGCCTGGAAAACTGGTGTTCGACCACACCAGGTTGGCGGTGCGCGCCACCATGTAGGGAAAAAGCAGCAATACACTGAGGTAGCCTGCGGCCACGCCGGCAAACGCCATGATGCCACCCATCACCGGATAGGTCTTGATGAGGTCCTTGAACAGCCACATGCTCGACGCGGCCGCGATGCCCAGCACGATGCCGATCAACAACACAAGCCCGAGAGCCACCAGATAAAAGCGGTAGAAGCGCCATGGCGACACATCGTAGGAAGAGCGCGCCGCGCCAAAGCGCACGTGGCCGTGCTGATAGGCTTTCAGGCGTCCGTACAACAGCGGAAAGGCCAGATAGAGCAGGCCGATCAGGCCGGCCGCCATCCCGCTGGGGTCGAGCGCCAGTGAAGCGGCGGGGGCGACGAACAGCACCAGGAAGGGCAGGAACACGGCGTAGGCGCCGGCGATCGAGCCGGTGAACGCGAACGGCACGCCGCGGTAGTAGGTGTTTTGCAGGCGAAAACGCATGGCGCCGCGCAGCAGCCAGGGCAGGGCCAGGAACAGCACGCCGATGATGCAGAGGGCCACCGCGGTGGAAAAACCGAAGGCGTAGTGGTACAAGCCCAGCATCACCACCGCCACCACGCGGCCGCGCAGAATCGCCAGCGGATCGCCGCGGAAATCGAACACCGCGCCGCCAATGCGCGTGTTGCGGTCAAAATACTGCAGGCGCCGCACCTTGGCCCAGGCCGAATAGATGCCCAGGGTGGCCACAATCAATAGCAAGTTGACGATCCAGATGCGGAAATACTCCTTGCCGCTACCGGTGAACAGGGGGGCGAGGACGTCGGGCTGGCCGGCCGGAGCGGCGCCAAATGCGCTTTTCGGCAGCGCTTGTGCGCCAGGCGCGCTGCCCGCCGCTATGCCTTCTGAGAGCCCGTCCATCGCTGCCCTTTGATAGTCTTTGGGAAAAATCGATTGTATCGGGCAAGACGAAAATTTGGAAAATAATCAATGTCAGATTGGCAAAATAGAGACAGTGATAATGCCGTGGCGCCGTGTTCGCGACTGCCATGACGGGCTTTTTTTGCCTTGTTTTAGAGCAGTAATTGCCATGATCGGATATAATTTCAATTTCCCGCACGTGCCATTCGGCACTACATGCAATGACCAAATTTGTCTTCGTCACCGGTGGTGTCGTCTCTTCCCTGGGTAAGGGAATTGCAGCCGCTTCCCTCGCCGCTATCCTCGAATCGCGCGGGCTCAAAGTCACCATGCTCAAGCTCGATCCGTACATCAACGTCGATCCCGGCACCATGAGCCCCTTGCAGCACGGCGAAGTGTTCGTCACCGACGACGGCGCCGAGACCGACCTCGACCTCGGCCACTACGAGCGCTTCATCAGCACCCGCATGCGCAAGGTGAACAACTTTACGACCGGCCAGATCTACGAATCGGTGATCCGCAAGGAACGCCGCGGCGAGTACCTCGGCAAGACGGTACAGGTCATTCCGCACATCACCAACGAAATCCAGGATTACATCTACCGTGGCGCCGAAGGCGCCGATGTGGCGCTGGTGGAAATCGGCGGCACCGTCGGCGATATCGAGTCGCTGCCATTCCTGGAAGCGGCGCGCCAGTTGTCGCTGCGCGCGGGCCGCAAGTCGGCCGCGTTTGTCCACCTGACCCTGGTGCCTTACATCGCCTCGGCGGGCGAACTGAAAACCAAGCCGACCCAGCACAGCGTGCAAAAGCTGCGCGAGATCGGCATTTCGCCGAACGCCCTGCTGTGCCGCGCCGACCGCCCGATCCCGGACGACGAACGGGCGAAAATTTCGCTGTTCTCGAACGTCGAAGAGCAGGCCGTCATTTCCGTATGGGACGTCGACACCATCTATAAAGTGCCGCAGATGCTGCACGACCAGGGCCTGGACGCCATCATCCTCGAAGCGCTGGGTCTGGAAGCGCCGCCGGCCGACCTGGCGGTGTGGACGCGCCTGATCCATTCGATGGAGCATCCGAAAGACGACGTCACCATCGGCATGGTCGGCAAGTATGTCGACCTGACCGAATCGTACAAGTCGCTCACCGAAGCGCTGCGCCACGCCGGCATCCACACCGAGAGCCGCGTCAACATCGAGTACCTCGATTCGGAAGACATCGAGAGCAAGGGTTGCGACCACCTGGCGAAGTACGATGCGATCCTGGTGCCGGGCGGCTTCGGCAAGCGCGGCGTGGAAGGCAAGA
>JAQGNM010000448.1 GCA_028291845.1 Massilia sp.
CGGCCGGCGCACGCCACTCGAACCAGGGATGACCGTGCAAGCGGACATCTTCAATGATCGCCGGCGGCTGATCGAGTGGGTGTTCGACCCATTGATCGCCACCGCGAAAGGCCGCGCGCGGTGAGGCGCGCGGGAATTGAGTTGTTACCGGAGAGTGTAATGAAAGTTCTGCAAAAAACCTTGCTGTCCAAAGTTGCAGGTGGAGAAACTGAAGAAGTGGTGTTTGCCAACGCCGGCGGCGGCGATTGGGGTGGCGGCGAATTCAGCTGGGAAGGCGGCGGCAGCGATTACAGCTGGGACAGCGGCGGTGACTACGGCTGGGACGACTCCGGCGGCGGCGATTTTGGTGGCAGTTCGGCTGCCATTGCCAGTCCCGCATTCGACAACAACGGCGTGGGCATGACCAGTTGCGTGCCGATGCCGCCGCCGCCGGCGCCGCTGTCGACGGGGTTGTTTGGATACAGCATGACCGAGACGCTCACCCTGGCAGGTACCCTCGGCGGAGGGGTGGGGGCAAGCATGGTCATCGAGTCGGTCGGTGGCTGGAGCACCATAGGCGCATTGGGAGCTGCCGGGGTCGGATTGGGCACGGCCACCTTGGCAGGTATAGGGGCATCGGCCCTCGTTGGGGTTGACCTTGGATCCGCTATTTACAAGAACAGCGAAACTGTCCAGGACTTGTCACAAAAGGCATGGGGTCATGTGTTCCAAGCCGTTGAAGACGTCACACAGGGCGCCGCCGAACTGCTGGATATCGACCGCAAGCCACATTTCATCTACCACCCGTAACCGAGCTTCTCACCATTAGGAGTTCGTCATGAAGTTGAGGAAGAAATTGCTCCTGGAGTTAAGGGCGCTTTTAACTTTTCTTGCGGGGGCGTGGGTAGTGGTGCCAATGATGTATGTGGCTTATCGGACCGGTCACTTCCATACCGCACCTGCATGGTTTGTCGTTTGTTTCGCCGTGCTTATTACGTTTCTCGGATATTTGTGGTGGCGTCAGGGCCTGTCGGCGGACAAGACAAAATTTAAAACCCCGCCTATTTGGTAGACGCATCGACTCGTTTTTTCCGCTGATGTCAACGCCGGCACTGCAAGGTGCCGGCGAAATTTGGAGAACCAAATGAACAAAATTCGATATTCGCAGACGCGTTTTGCGCGCTTTCAAATAGCGTCCGCATCGATGTTACTGCTGACGGCGCCGAAATGGCACTGGATGCAGTGCCAGGGATTGTTGTATGACGTGCCGCTTTGGGCATTGAGTGGCTTTACGTGCTGGAGAATATTCCGCGGTTTCAGCATGGTGCGAGGTCAGAAAGACAAGCATTTGCATACCTTCCCACGTTGCTCCACCCCAGCACCACAGGTCTGAAAATTGGCTGGCCGATGACCATGACGGGCCCGCCGAACGTCGTCGGCCAGCTTTAGCTTGTTAAGGAGATCAACATGCAACTTAAACCCACGGTCAGGCGTGAAATCTGGTTTCACCTTGATTTTCTTTTTGAGGTCTTGGTGTCCGTGCCCATTTGGTATCTGCTGTATTCAATCGGTGTGTTTCAACTGATACCGCCAGCGGTAGCCATAGGGCTTGCCGTATTTGCCGTATTACTTGCGCATGTTTGGATTCATCACTGCTTTTCGACGGACAAGACGCGGATTGTTCCAAAGTGACGGTGAAGGCCTTGGTGCAAGCACTCTGCGTGAACATCGCCACCGCATTTCCAAACGCTCAATCAGCCCGTGAAGCCCTGCCATGCCCAACTCCCGCCTGCCCCTGATCCTGCAAACCGAAGTGGCCGAATGCGGCCTGGCCTGTCTGGCCATGGTGGCCTGCCATCATGGTTACCGCACCGATTTATCGACTTTGCGATCGCGCTTTCCCGGCTCCTTGCGCGGCACCAGTTTCGATATCCTCGACCAGGTGGCCGGCCAATTAAAACTGTCGACCATCGCTTACTCGCTCACGCTCGATGAATTGACTCAATTAAAGCTGCCGGCGATCCTGCACTGGAACCTGAACCATTTTGTGGTGCTGCGCGAGGCAGGTGTAAATGGCATCGTGATCCACGATCCTGCGCATGGCGAGCGTCGCCTCAGTTACCTGGAAGCGAGCCGCTGCTTTACGGGCAATGCGCTGGAATTGGACAAGAGTACGGAATTCAAATTGGCCGACGAGCGACGCAAGATTTCTTTAAAAGGGATGATCGGCAAGCTCGATGGCTGGTGGCAATCGCTGGGCATGCTGTTCGCCATGGCGCTGGGCATCGAGGTGCTGGGCCTGGCGGCGCCGAAATTAAATCAGTACATGGTCGACGAAGTGCTGCTGACGGGCGACACCGGTTTGCGCGACGTCATTGCGCTGGCGCTGGTGCTGCTGCTGGTGACGCAAACCGGTCTTTCCTTATTGCGCGGCTGGGCGATCCTGCATATGACCACGCACTTGAATTTGCAGTGGGTCGGCGATGTGTTCAGCCGGCTGGTCAAACTGCCGCTGGCCTGGTTTGAACGGCGCCAGCTGGGCGACGTGCTGTCGCGCTTCGGCGCGGTGACACCGATCCAGGATTTGTTGACGACCAGAGCGGTGTCCGCCGTGCTGGACGGCCTGATGGCGCTGGCCACCCTGGCCATGATGCTGATGTACAGCGGCGCGCTGACCGGCGTCGTGGTGGCGACCGTGCTGCTGTACGGCCTGGTGCGGGTGCTGTCCTACCGGCCGCTGCGCAACGCCAGCCTGGAAGGGATGGCGCTGGCGGCCAAGGAACAGACTTGTCTGATGGAGACCATCCGCGCCATTGGACCGATCAAACTGTTCGGCAAGGAGGCCGACCGCCGCGCACGCTGGCTGGCGATGAAGCTCGACACGGTCAACCGCAACGTGCGCACCCAGCACATGCAGCTGTGGTTCGGCAACATCAACAGCGCGATTGCCTCGCTGTCCGGCGCGCTGGTGCTGTGGCTGGGCGCCGGCCTGGTGATGGACAATCAATTCACGGTGGGCATGCTGTTCGCGCTGACGACCTACAGCGGCGTGTTTACCAGCCGCATGTCGGCGCTGATCAACGTCGCCATCGACTACAAGATGCTGTCGATGCATTGCGAGCGACTGGCCGACATCGTGCTCGAGGCCGCCGAGCCGGAGATTGCGCACGGCTACGACATGCCATCGCTGCTGCCGCGCATCGAACTGCACCACGTCAGTTTCCGCTACAGCGCCAGCGAGCCGTGGATTTTGCAGGACATCAATTTGACCATCGAACCCGGCGATTCGGTGGCGATTGCCGGCGCCTCCGGCAGCGGCAAAACCACCCTGGTAAAACTGATCCTCGGCAGCCTGACCCCGACCATCGGCCAGATCCGCTATGGCGGCGTGCCGATCGAACAGCTCGGCGTGGCAGCCTACCGCGGCATGCTGGCCGCCGTCATGCAGGACGACGTGCTGCTGGCGGGCTCATTGAAAGAAAACATCTGTTTCAATGCCGAGCGGCCCGATCAATCCCGCATCGAGCGGTGCGCCAGGCTGGCGCGGGTGCACCAGGACATCGGCCGCATGCGCATGGGCTATGAAACCATGATCGCCGACATGGGCAGCAGCTTGTCGGGCGGCCAGAAGCAGCGAATTTTATTGGCGCGCGCCTTGTATAAACAGCCGAAAGTGCTGGTGCTCGACGAAGCCACCAGCGCCCTCGACGTCGCGCTCGAGCACGCCGTCAATGCCGCCATCGGCGAATTGGCCATCACCCGCATCATCATCGCCCACCGGCCGGAAACCCTGGCCAGCGCGCGCCGCCTGATCGCCTTGCAGAGCGGGCAGGTGGTGCACGACGTACGCCAGGTGGCCGCCGCCCAGCCTGGTGTTACCGCCGCCGCAGCGCCGTAAACCGCGCCGGCTCCCATTCGCGCAGCGCCAGCAGCAGGGCGCTGCCGCGCCGCTTCGGCAAGGGAGACGCCAGGCTCGACTCGTGCAATTCGGCGAACACGGCGCGCAGGCGGCGCAGTTCGGCATGCAGTTTATCGAGGGCCGCTTCGGTGAGCATGCCGTGCGCAAAAGCCAGCGCTTCGCCGTCCGCCGTAAAACGGCTGTCGAGAAAATCGGCCATGCCTTCGGTGTCGAAAAAGCTGCGGATCGGGCCGTGCGGCAGCCAGTCGAAATCGCGCGCCACCGTCAAGCGAATGCGGTTGCCAGGCAGCAGGTTGATGACGCCGAGCCGGTCAAGTTTTAACAAACACTGCAGGCACTCGGTTTCCGTCAAGCGATAGACCGCCATGATGTCGGCCATGCTCCAGTGGTTCAGCGCGCATACCGCCACCAGCAGCAGGCAGCTGTCCGACACCAGCTCCTTCTCTTGCGCGGCAGTGAGCGTGCGCAGGCGCGATCCGCCCGCTTCGGCCGCCTGCGCCAGCTCGGCCAGGGTAAACCCCAGCAAATTGCACAGGGTCACGACCCGCTCGAGCGACAACTGGCCGCTGCTGAACAGGCGCTTGACGCTGGCCTCGGACAGGTCGAGCGCGATGGCGACGTCAGCGTAGGTTTTCGACTGCGATTTCAGCTCGCGTTTGAGGGTGCTTACCAGTTGCGAGATTTCGGTCATGACGGTTTTACCTATTAAAGTATCAAAAATCGCTACGAAATTGCGAATCGGGTAAGACGATTGAGCCGATGGTAGCACTTGCTTGCTGCCGCGGGCAAGCTGGCGTCTTCATCAATCAACCGGAGAATCCCGTGATCGTCACCATCCTGTGCATCTTTGTCGGCTGCTTTATTTTGGAACGCGCCGTGCCCGGCTGGGCCTTGCCGAAAGTGCGCACCTGGCCCTTGCGGGTGTTGGCCATCAATGCCGTTCAGCTTTGTGTGGTGCTGCTGGCCGGTATCAGCTGGGAGCGCTGGCTGGCGCCATATTCGCTGCTGCACCTTGGCGAACGCTTTTCTCCATTGGTGTGCGGGGCGCTGGCGTATTTTATTGCCACCTTCGTGTTTTACTGGTGGCACCGGCTGCGCCACGAAAATGATTTTCTGTGGCTGGGCTTTCACCAGATCCACCACAGCCCGCAACGCCTGGAAGTGATCACCTCGTTCTACAAACACCCGGTGGAGATGGTGGTCAATTCCATCATCGGCAGCGTGCTGGTATTCAGTGTGCTCGGCCTGTCGCTGGAAGGCGCGGCGATGTACACCTTCTTTACGGCGATCGGCGAATTTTTTTATCACACCAACGTCAAGACGCCGCGCTGGATCGGTTATGTATTCCAACGGCCGGAAATGCACCGGATTCACCATCGGCACGGCCATCACAAGAACAACTACGGCGATATCGTCTGGTGGGACATGCTGTTCGGGACTTATGAGAATCCGCAACACTGGGAATATAGCTGTGGCTTTGACGCGGAAAAAGAAGAACGGTTACGAGAAATGCTGGCGTTCAAAGATGTCCACGCAAAACAGTAAGCAAAAAAAAAGCGGCCGTTGCGGCCGCCTGGTCGTGATTTTATAAAGCCCGCGCAATCAAAATTTTCTGGATATCGCTGGTGCCCTCGTAAATCTGGCACACCCGCACATCCCGGTAAATGCGCTCGATCGGGAAATCGCTGACATAGCCGTAGCCGCCGAAAATCTGCATCGCGTCCGACACCACCCGCTCCGCCATTTCGGACGCAAACAGTTTCGCCATCGCCGCTTCTTTTAAACACGGCAAGCCGGCGTCCTTCATGCTGGCTGCGTGCCAGATCAACTGGCGGGCGGCTTCGATTCTGGTCGCCATGTCGGCCAGGCGAAATTGCACCGCCTGGTGTTCATAGATCGGCTTGCCGAAACTTTCGCGTTCGCGAGAGTAGCTCAAGGCAGCCTCGAACGCCGCTCGCGCCATGCCCACCGATTGCGAGGCGATGCCGATGCGGCCGCCCTCTAAGCCGGACAGGGCGATCTTGTAACCTTGCCCCTCGACGCCAATCAAATTTTCGGCGGGGATCCGACAATTTTCCAGCAGGATCTGCGCGGTGTCCGACGAGTGCTGGCCCATCTTGTGTTCGATGCCAGTAACAATATAACCCGGTGTCGTGGTGGGCACCCAGAAGGCGCTGATGCCGCGCTTGCCGGCCGCCTTGTCGGTGACCGCCATGACGATGGTGACATCGCCGTTCTTGCCGCTGGTAATAAACTGCTTGGTGCCGTTCAATACATAAAAATCGCCGTCGCGGGTGGCGGTGGTGCGCAGGGCCGAGGCGTCGCTGCCGGTGTGCGGCTCGGTCAGGGCAAAGGCGCCCAGCATCTTGCCTTGCGCCAGCGGACGCAGCCATTGCTCCTTTTGCGCATCGTTGGCGTACGTCATGGCGATGCTGCACACCGGGCAATTATTCACCGAGATGATGGTGGAGGTGCCGCCGTCGCCAGCGGCAATTTCTTCCAGCACCAGCGCCAGGGACAGGTAATCGAGGCCGGCGCCGCCGAATTGTTCCGGCACCGCCACGCCGAAGGCACCGAGCGCCGCCAGTTCGGCCAGTTCTTCCTTGGGGAAATGTGCTTCCTTGTCCCATTTGGCCGCCTGCGGCGCCAGTCGCTCCTGCGCAAAGCTGCGCAGGGTATCGCGGATCATCTGGTGTTCGTCATTAAGAATCATGGTTGCCTTAAACTATCACCAGGCGATCGGCGTGCCGTCGTGGTTGAAAAATCCGCCGTTATCCTTGCTGGTCAAACCGGCCAGGGTCTTGCGCAAGTCGGCCACGCTGACCTCGACCGGCAGCATGGCGCCTTCGCCTCCCATGTCGGTTTGCACCCAGCCGGGGTGAAAGGCGGCGCAGATCACCCCTTGCGGACCGAAGGTGAGGCTGGCGTCTTTCAACACCGAGTTGAGTGCGGCCTTGCTGGCGCGATACAAGGAACCGTTCGGCGCATCGCGCTCGCTGATCGAGCCCATGCGAGAGGAAATGACCGCCAGTTTTCCGCGCGCATTGGCGACCATGGGCGCCACCAGCGGCAGGATGCGCATCGCCGCCAGCACATTGGTGTGCATGACCTCGTCGAACTCCTGTTCGGTGGGGAAGCCGTCGTGGCGGGGGCCGTACACGCCCGCCACCAGCCAGGCGGCGTCGAGCTTTTCGTCGTCCAGTTGCCAGCCGAGGCCGGCAACCGATTCGGCGTTGGTGACGTCGACCTTGAAGGCCACCGCGCCCATCGCCTCCAACGCCGTGCGCTGCTCTTCCGAACGGGCGGTGGCGAGCACGCGCCAGCCGTCGTGCAAGTACTGGCGCACCATCTCGCGGCCGATGCCGCGCGATGCGCCGAGGATCAGGGCGGTGGCCATGATTACACCATCTCGAAGGCCATGGCGGTGGCTTCGCCGCCGCCGATGCACAGCGATGCGACGCCGCGCTTGCCGCCGGTCTTTTTAAGGGCGCCAAGGAGGGTGACGATGATGCGCGCGCCCGAAGCGCCGATCGGGTGACCCAGTGCGCAGGCGCCGCCGTGGATGTTGACCTTGCTGTGCGGGATGTCGAGCTCGTGCATGGCCGCCATCGGCACGGCGGCAAACGCTTCGTTGATCTCGAACAGGTCGACGCTCTGCGCGCTCCAGCCGGTCTTTTTCAACAGCTTTTGCAGAGCGCCGATCGGCGCGGTGGTGAAGCGGTTCGGTTCCTGTGCGTGCGAGGACTGGGCGATGACGCGGGCGATCGGCGTCAAGCCGAGTTCCCTGGCCTTCGATTCGCGCATCAACACCAGCGCGGCGGCGCCGTCGTTGATCGACGACGACGAGGCGGCGGTGATGGTGCCGTCCTTTTTGAAGGCCGGGCGCAGCGACGGGATCTTGTCGATCTTGGCCTTGGCCGGACCCTCGTCCTTGTCGATGACGGTGTCGCCGGCGCGGCCGGTCACGGTGACGGGGGCGATTTCCCAGCTAAAACTGCCGTCGGCATTGGCGGCCTGGGCGCGCTTGACCGATTCGATGGCAAACGCATCCTGCGCTTCGCGAGTGAATGAATACTGCATCGCGCACTCTTCGGCGAAGGTGCCCATCGAGCGGCCGCCGCCGGTTTTTTCATCCTTGCTGTAAGCGTCTTCCAGGCCGTCGAGCATCATGTGGTCGTACATCATGCCGTGGCCGATGCGGTAGCCGCCGCGCGCTTTCGGGATCAGGTAGGGGGCGTTGGTCATCGACTCCATGCCGCCGGTGACGATGACTTCGGCGCTGCCGGCCAGCAGGGAGTCGACCGCCATCATGGTGGTCTGCATCGCCGAGCCGCACATTTTCGACAGGGTGACGGCGCCGGTCGACAGCGGCAAGCCGGCCTTGATCATGGCCTGGCGTGCCGGGGCCTGGCCCTGGCCGGCCATCAGGCAATTGCCGAAGTAGACGTGTTCGACCAGGGCGGGATCGATGCCGGCGCGTTCGACGGCGGCGGCGATGGCAACGGCGCCGAGGTCGCTGGCCGATTTGGACGAGAAATCGCCCTGGAATCCGCCCATGGGAGTGCGGGCTGCGCCGAC
>JAQGNM010000464.1 GCA_028291845.1 Massilia sp.
CCGGCGTAACCGATCGCGCATTTGATCAGCTCCGGTTCGCGCGCCGCCAGCATCAATGCGGAATAGCCGCCAAAGCTGGCGCCGTATGAGCAAATGCGCTTGCCGTCGATCGCGCCCTGGCCGATCGCCCACTTGATGCCGTCGACCAGGTCGTTCTGAATGGCCGCGCCCCACTGGCGATACCCGCTTTGTTCGAAGTTCACGCCACGCCCGCCCGAGCCGCGGAAATTGACCTGCAAAACGGCGTAGCCGCGGCTGGCCAGGAACTGTGAATCGGTATCGAAATACCAGGTGTCGTAGATGCCGTGCGGGCCGCCGTGCGCCATCAATACCATCGGCACCTTGACGCCGGGGGCGTGCGCCGGCATGGTCAGGATGCCATGCAAGGTCACGCCGTCGCGCGATTTGAAGGTGATCGGCGTACGGGCCTGCATGTCGTCCGGCTCGATCGCCGACATCGAGGAAAACAGCAGGTCGGCCTTGGCGGTGGCGCGGTGATACAGGTAGTACGAGCCGGGATCGCGGTCGCTCCTCACGCTGAACAACAGCATGCTGCCGTCCTCGGTGAAATTGATGAAATGCACAATACTGTCGGGAAATGCATCGCTGAGTGTCTTGTGGAGTTTGGCATCGTCGTTATTGGCGTCGAAGTAACGGGCGCGCGGAATGCCGACGGTGGTGGCGACGCCGAAGGGCATGCCCCGCTTGGCACCGAATTCGAGCGTGCCAACACTGCTTTGCGGGTCGGCGAACAAGACCTTGCGCTTGCCGCTGGCCATATCTTCCTCGATCAGCTGGTCAGGCCCCCCTTCGGCGGAATACTTGGCGATGAAACTGGTATCGCCGGGCAGGAACAGCTGCGGCGCATAGCGGCGGCCCATGTTCTGCGACAGTTTTTCCCAGCTCGTGCTGACGTTGTTGTAGCGGTACAGTAAAGCGTAGGAATCCTCGCCGACGCCGTAAGCGAAACGAGGGGTGCCGTCATTTTGCATGACGAAGTCGAGTCGTTTCGAGGGCAGGTCGGCCAGCAGCTTGCGAATTGCACCGAGCGAGTCGATGTCGTACAACATGCTGTGGCTGCCTTCCCAGCTGTGCGCGGCCAGATAAAAATGGTCGTTCAATACGCGCGGCAAGCCTTCGATCTCTCCCCAGGCATGGTCGTCGCCGTAGCGATCGCCGCGCCGCGAGGCCTTGAACATGTCATAACCGAACAAATACTCTTGCCTGGAGCCGTCGAGGTTGGTGGCCAGCACCTCGCCGGTGGCCACGGGCTGCTCACGCGAACCGAGTTCCTTGCCCTTGGTGATCACCAGGCGCTTATTGCTGACCCAGTGGTAGTCAAGCGGCAATTCGAACACGGGCATGCGCACCGCGCCCACTTGCTTCAGTTCGGGCAAGGAATAAAACATTACCACCGGCACAAAGCGGTCGCCGCTTGGCACACGCACCGTGATCGCCACATGCTTGCCATCCGGTGCAAGGCGCGGATGGCTGAACTGGTCTTCCTGAACAAATGCCGACAGGGGCACCGCGGGCGCGGCCAGGGCGGCGAGCGGACTGGCCAGCAAGCTGGCGAAAAGTAAAGCGTGACGCAGGCGCATCGAGGTCTCCATGAAAGGCGGCTTTTCTAGCCATTAAGATTGCTAAAAATATATCCGATTCGGTTTTAATGCAATCAAGAAATTTGATGGCGAGGCGCCTTAGCCACATGTTATGCAAAATCTTGCATAATTTTTTATGGTGATGCATACTGATTTCCATGAATCAACCTCTTTCCTCGATCCCGGCGCCCGACGAGATCGCCATGCGCGACGCACTCGCCAGCGCCCTCGGCGACTGGCTCGCCGGCGCCCGCCTGACGCAGACCGCCGCCGCCACGGTGCTCGGCACCACCCAGGCGCGCGTCTCCGAAATCAAGCATGGCAAGACCAGTCACTTCAGCCTCGATTTGCTGGTGCGGCTGGCTGCCCGCGCCGGCCTGCAGCCGCGCCTGTCGCTGACGGTCCCGGCCACGCCAGGCGATGCTGCCCGATGAACGATCCGCTGGTAGTCCTGGGGCTGCACACGACCCTGTTCGAAATTCTCGCGTTCGTGCTGTCGGTGACCACCGTCGCCCTCAACATCCGCCAGAACCACTGGGCCTGGCTGTTCGCCATCGTCTCCTCGGCCGCCTACGGCGTGGTGTTCTTCAATTCGCGCCTGTACGGCGACGCCGGCCTGCAAGTGGTTTTCATCGTGGTGTCGGTGTGGGGCTGGTACAGCTGGCTGCACGGCGGCGCCGGCGGGCACGGCGCGCTGGCGGTATCGACCCTCGATGCGCGCGGCTGGGCATACGCAGGCGCCGGCTGGGCGCTCGGCTACCTGGCGCTGTCGTGGTTCCTGCGCTCGTACACCAACACCGACGTGCCGCACACCGACGGTTTTCTGACCGCCGGCAGCCTGGTGGGGCAGGTGCTGCTGTCGCGTAAAAAGCTGGAGAACTGGCACGCCTGGATCGTCGTCGACGTGCTGTATGTCGGCCTGTATGTCTACAAGGGACTGCTGCTGACCGGGGTGCTGTACGCACTGTTCGTGGCGATGGCGGTGGCGGGACTGTTGGCGTGGCGGCGCACCCTGCCGGCGGCTGTCGACGCGGCGCCGTGAGCGTGCTCATGAACGTGCTAAAGGTCGCCATCCTCGGCGCCGAATCGACCGGCAAGTCGACCCTGACGGCGGCGCTGGCGGCACGCTACGACACCGCCTGGGTGCCCGAATACCTGCGCGAATTCGTCGAGACCCACGCCCGCGTGCCGTTCGAGGACGACCAGCCCGGCATCGCCCGCACCCAGCTGGCCCGCGAAGCGGCGCTGGCGCCGTCAGCGCGCCGCCTGCTGTTTTGCGACACCACGCCGCTGATGACCGCGGTCTACAGCGACATCTACTGGGGCCGGGTGCCGCCCGCACTCGACGCGCTGGCGCTGGCGCACGACTACGCCGTCACCATGGTGGCCGCGCCCGACGGCCCCTGGATCCCGGACGGCTTGCAGCGCGAATCGGCGCAGATGCGCCGGCGCGTGCACGAGGCGCTGCTGGCGCGGCTGCGGCGCCAGGGCATCGATTACAGCTTGCTGACCGGCGACCTGCAACAGCGCCTGGCGCAGGCCGCGCCGGTGCTGGCGCGACTGCTCTGAATCGATTGTAAACTGGGCGAGAGCGATGAAACTGACCAAACTGCTGGTGGTGCTGGCCGCCACGCTGGGCTGCACCTTCGGGGCCGCCGCCGAAACCGGTTACTACCTGGTGACCACCTATCCCATCGACGGCCAGCGCGCCGTCGATTTCAAATACTGGGCCTCCAGGCCCGATGGCCGTCCGCTGCTGGCGTCTCCCGAGATCGGCCTGGCCTATAACGTCAACTCGCGCTGGTATACCGAGCTTACGGCGGTCGGTTTCAAGATGGGCGCCGGCGCCACTCACCTGGCCGCCGCCGAATGGCAGAACGACTTGATGCTCACGCAAGGCCAGTACCCGTTCGACCTGGCCCTCCACACCAACATCGAGCGCGCCACCGACGGCTCGGGCGAAATCGGCATTGAATACGGCCCGGTGCTGCAAACGGAAGCGGGCCGCACCCAGTTCAACCTGAACCTGTTTTTTCAACGCGAACTGCACGCCAAAGAACGCGAGCCGACCGAATTGGCCTACCAGTGGCAAGTGAAATACCGCTGGAAGGAAAAGCTGCAGTGGGGCGTGCAGGGCTTTGGCGAACTGGGAGAGTGGAACCACTGGCTGCCGCGCAGGCAGCAATCGCACCGGGTCGGACCGGCGCTGTTCGGGACATGGTACCTCGGAGGCAAGCAGGAGATCAGATACGAGGCGGCGCTCCTGACCGGCAAGAACGCCGCCACCCGCGCCAACACGTTTTCGACGCGTATCCAGTACGTGTTTTGATCGCAAGGTAACGAGCGGTAGCAAACCCACGCATCCGTTCCCCGAGGCGAACCATGCACTGAATCGGGTTTGCGTCCCCTCTAAAATCATCCGGCTCTGCCGGTAATGCCGTTCAGTTAAGCACGATCGGCCCGACCGCCCGTGTGATTTGCATGCATGGGACAGGCACCCTCCGGTGCCAGTCCCCCTACTAATAGCCGCCCGGATCCT
>JAQGNM010000470.1 GCA_028291845.1 Massilia sp.
TCGACTGCGCGCTCAGCTACGGCCTGGTCGAATATCTGAGAACCCTGGACATGCTGCGCCAACACGGCTGGTCGCCGAAACGCTGCATCCCGCACGGCGGCCACCAGATGTCATTGAATATCGCGGCCGGGCTGGGGCTGGGCGGCAATGAATCGTATCCGGACCTGTTTCAGCCGTATGGCGGTTTTCCGGATGGCGTGAAGGTGGAAAACGGCCATATCCTGCTGCCGGAGTTGCCGGGGATTGGCTTTGAAGGCAAGGCGGATTTGTATGCGGAGATGGTCAAGTTGGGCGGATGAGATGCGGCGTGGCGCGGCGTTGCTCATGAGGGCTGTCGAGGAAGCTTGCAACCAACAAGGTCAACCCCACGCCGATGGCGAAAACAGGTAGCCTTCGCCCCATACCGTCTTGATCTTTTCCGATGTCGCATCATCGAAGCGCCGCCGCAGCTTGGAAATCGAATTGTCGATGCTGCGGTCGAGCCCGTCGAACTCGATGCCGCGCATTTTTTTGAGTAAGGCATCGCGCGACAGCACGTGGCCGGCGGCGCTGGCCAGCACCAGCAGCAGCTTGTATTCGGTATTGCTCAGCACGCACAACTGGCCGCGCCAGGTGACGCTTCGCTCGGCGCGGGTGATGGTCAGATCGCCGAACACCAGCGGATGGTTGTCGGCCTGCTGCACGTTGGCGCGGCGCAGCAGGGCGCGCAAGCGCGCCAGCAGCACACGCGGTTGCACGGGCTTGTTGAGGAAGTCGTCGGCCCCCTGTTCCAGGCCCGACACTTCATCGTAGGAATCTTCACGCGCGGTCAAAATCAGGATCGGCACCTGGCTGATGGCCCGCATCTGGCGGCACACCACCATCCCATCCATGCCCGGCAACATCAGGTCGAGCACCACCACATGGGGAGCGATCTCGGCGAAGGCAGCCAGCGCGGTATCGCCGCGGCTAACAACGTGCACGGCAAACTCGTAGCCGCTGAGATATTCAGTGACGAGCTCAGCCAATCGCACATCATCCTCAACCAACATGACTCGAAACATGATTCCCCCCGGCCGTATTGTAGATGGGATTCCAAACAAAAGTGGACGAAAAAAAATCCGCCGCAGCGGATTTTTTAAAAACACAACCCTACGAGGCGAACGCCGATCCCAATCGGGTCTGCGTCCAAAAATCATCCGGCTCTGCCGGTGATTTTTACCTGACTGGTTTTGCGCCTCTAAGCCGGGTTTAAAAGGTTTCGTCTAATCAGGCCAAACGAAAGTAGGTGTGTACTTTCGTTTGATAATCATCCGGCTCCGCCAGTGATTTTTACCTGACTGGTTTTGCGCCTGTAAGCCGGTTTTAACAGGTTTCGTCCGATCAGTCCCAACCGAAAGTAGGTTTTTACTTTCGGTTGATTAAGCCAGTTTCCCGACCTGATCCCAGTTAACGATGTTCCAGAACGCCTCGACATATTTTGCGCGGGCATTGCGGTAGTCGATGTAGTAGGCGTGTTCCCAGACGTCGCAGGTCAGGAGGGCCTTGGCGTCGGTGGTCAGCGGGGTGCCGGCGTTTGAGGTGTTGACGATTTCCAGGGCGTCGCCGTTTTGCACCAGCCAGGTCCAGCCCGAACCGAAGTTGCCCAGGGCCGACTTGTTGAACTCTTCCTTGAACTTGTCGAACGAACCCCATTTGGCGTTGATGGCGTCAGCCACCTTGCCGCTTGGCGCGCCGCTGCCCTGTGGGGTCAGGCAGTTCCAGTAAAAGGTGTGGTTCCACACCTGGGCGGCGTTATTGAAGATGCCGCCGGAGGATTTCTTGATGATGTCTTCCAGCGACATGTTCTCGAACTCGGTGCCCTTGATCAGGTTGTTCAAGTTGGTCACATAAGTAGCGTGGTGCTTGCCGTAGTGGTACTCGAGGGTTTCTTTCGAAATGGTAGGCGCCAGGGCGTCCATCGGGTACGGCAGTGGTGGCAGAGTATGTTCCATGTCATGTCCTTTTATTGATGTTGGTTTGAAAAATCTGTACGGAACTGCATTGGTGAATCTGAAACGATGATCATTGTAAAACGGATGGCGCGAGACTGCATATTTGTGGCGCTTATCAACTAATTTGGCCCTGCACCGACGCCACGCCCACCTCGGCGCTGCCCTCGGCCAGCCGCACCGTCAGCTTCGCGTGCGGCTTGATCTGGCCTGGCGATCGCAGGACATGGCCGGCGCTGTCGCTGACGATGGCGTAGCCCCGTTCCAGCGTGCGTTGCGGATTGAGTAATTCCAGTTGCGAGGCCAGCGCGCCCAGGGCGTGGCGGCGCGCCCGCAACTGGTTCGACAGGCTCGATGCCAGATGGCGCTGCTGCGAAACAATCTCCTGGCGCCAGGCGCGCACGTCGGGGCGCTGGCGCTGCCAGCGCGATTGCAGTTGCGCCAGTTCATAGCGCTGCTCGCCGAGCGGCGCGCGGGCGGCGTGGCCGAGCGCGGTGGCCAATGACTTCAGTTGCAAGCGCTGGCCGCCGATGCGGGCCGACGGGCTTTGCAGGCGGCGCGACAGATTGTCGAGCGACTGGTTGGCATCGGACAAAGTGCGTTGCATGGCGCGCCGCACATCGATGACGTCGGCCTTGAGCGAACTGATCCAGTCGGCACGCGGCGTCACCGCCAGTTCGGCGGCGGCGGTCGGGGTGGCGGCGCGCACGTCGGCGCTGAAGTCGGCAATCGTGAAATCGGTCTCGTGGCCGACCCCGGAAATGACCGGCATGCTGCACGAGACGATGGCGCGCGCCACCACCTCCTCGTTAAAACTCCATAAATCCTCGATCGAGCCGCCGCCGCGGCACACCAGCAGCACGTCGACCTCGGCGCGGGCGGACGCCATATCGATCGCGCCGGCAATCCGCTCGGCCGCTCCCTGGCCCTGCACCGGGGCCGGGTACAGCACGATGCCGACGTGCGGCGCGCGCCGGCGCAAGGCGGCCAGGACGTCGCGCAGGGCGGCTGCCTGCAGGCTGGTGACGATGCCGACGTTGCGGGTGAACAGCGGCAGTCCGCGCTTTCTGTCCTGGTCGAACCAGCCCTGCGCGCCCAGCCGTTCCTTCAAGCGCAGAAACGCTTCGAACAGGGCGCCCACGCCGGCGCGGCGGATCGCCTCGACATTGATCTGGTAGTCGCCGCGCGCGCCGTACAGGGTGACCAGCGCGCGCACCTCGACCTTGTCGCCCTCGCGCGGAATGAAACCGGCGTACTGGGCGCGGCCGCGGAACATCACCGCACGCACCTGGGCGGCGTCGTCTTTCAAGGTGAAATACCAGTGGCCGGAACTCGCCTTGGTGAAATTGGAAATTTCCCCGCCGATCCAGGTCAGGGGAAAACTGCGTTCGAGCAGGCGCGCCACCTGCTGGTTGAGGGCGGTGACGGTCAAAACGGGCGCGCTGGAAAACGCAGCATCGGCGCCGGAGGACGGTGGATCAAAAAACGTTTGCATAGGCGGTTGGGAACTGTCCACAGAAGAAACTGGCGGTCATGCTTATGTCATAAATCTGGCGCTACTTCAAGATCTAATTTCAAGTATTTGATTTTTAAGGAAATTTGTGAGTGCTGCAATTTCTCGCAAGGGCGATTTGCGCTTATGAATCAAGGACTTTGCGTGAAGCCCGGCAAGTTGCTCACAAAGTTATCCACACAAACTGTGTGTAAATGGCCGAGTACGTTTGAGCGAAGATCTGCCTAAAATTTAAGCTGTATTGATATTCCTCAATGAAATCAACAGCTTGATCCCTGCTCCCCGCGCTTGCACACATTGTTATCCACATTTGGTGTGCAGAACGCGAAAACGGCGAGCTTGTGGCCGGTTCGACAGCATGCCACAGGTGAAAAAAACCTGGTTCGAGCGCGAAATCGACGATTCAAGGACGTATGCCCGTTTTTTGCGCACGGGAAAAATTCCCTTATAAATCAAGCCGCTTGCACGGTCCTCAGGCGCTTGCGCACAATCTTATCCACAAAACATGTGCAGAAGAAAATGCCGCCCTGTAACAACGAGCGGGACCGGATTGCTCGGACACCTGCCAAAAATTGCGCATGAAAAAATAAGCCTTACGAATCAAGGGGCTATGTACCCGCTCCGGCGCTTGCGCACAATCTTATCCACATAATGTGTGCAGATCCTTGAAACGCGGAAACTGAACAATATCGGCCCGAGGCGCCGGGTTTCCCGGACAGGGGGCGCTGCGCGCCGATATTGCAGACCGTTTCCAACGGCAAAACAGGCAAATTGGCATACAAACCCCTGTCTGCATTGTTTTTGTGCAATTCGATTTTTCTCATTAGAATCAACAACCTGCGCCCGAGCCCGCCTGCTTGCGCACATTCTTATCCACAGAAGCTGTGATAAACCGCTCTTGCCGTCTTCCGGGCAACAAGTTACATTGCCGCATTCGCCTGCTTACCTTCATCACCTTCGTCACCATCGGGAGTTCCACTTGCTTGCCATCCTCCAAGCTGCCGGCTGGCCTATCTGGCTGTTGCTGATTGCCTCCATCGTCGCCCTGGCCTTGATCATCGAGCGCCTGATTTATCTGCGGCGCACCAAGATCCTGCCGAAGCAATTGCTGACCGAAGTCATCCGCGTGTATCAGAACTGCCAGGTCACGCCGGACATCATCAACAAGCTCGAGACCAACTCTCCGCTGGGCGCGGTGCTGGCCGCCGCCTTGCGCAACATCGATGCGCCGCGCGACGTCATGAAGGAATCGATCGAGGAAGCCGGCCGCGGCGTCGCCCACGTGCTCGAGCGCTTTCTCACCACGCTCGGCACCATCGCCTCGCTGGCCCCGCTGATGGGCCTGTTCGGCACGGTGGTCGGCATGATCGAGATTTTCGGCGCGCAAAACGCCAGCGGCACCAATCCGGCCCAGCTGGCGCACGGCATTTCGGTGGCGCTGTATAACACCGGTTTCGGCCTGGCCATCGCCATGCCGGCGCTGGTGTTCTATCGCCACTTCCGCGCGCTGGTCGATTCCTTCATCATCGATATGGAAGGGCAGGCCGTCAAGTTCGTCGACGTCGTTCACGGAGCACGCAAATGATCGACTTCAGACGCGGCCGCAAGCGCGAAGATCCGGAGATCAACCTGATCCCCTTCATCGACGTCTTGCTGGTGGTGCTGATTTTTTTGATGGTAACGACCACCTACAGCAAATTCACGGAGTTGCAAATCACCTTGCCGACCGCCGATGCTGAAAAGGCGCTCGACCGCCCGTTTGAAATCAACGTCACCGTCGATGCCAAGGGCAACTACACGGTCAACAACAAGGCGGTCGCCTTCAATTCCGTCGCCGGCCTGGCCGATGACATGAAGGCGGCGGCGCAAGCGGGCCAGACCGCCGGCACGCCGGCCGCCACCTCGCCGGTGGTGATCGTCAACGCCGACCAGTTCGCCATGCACCAGATGGTCATCAACGTGCTGGAGGCGGCGCGGCTGGCAGGCTACGACAAGCTGACCTTCGCGGCGCAGACCGGCGGCAAAAAGTAAGCAGTGCGGATGCCTGCCGCATCCTCTCTTGAAACCATGCTCACCCGCGCCTGGCTCAGGCGCGGGCCGATGGCCTGCGCGCTGTGGCCGCTGTCCCTGCTGTTCGGCGCGCTGGGCGCCTTGCGCCGCTTGCTGTTTCGCAGCGGTTTGCTGGCATCGACCCGCTTGCCGGTGCCGGTGATCATCGTCGGCAATATTTTTATCGGCGGCACCGGCAAGACGCCGCTGACCATCTGGCTGGCCGGCGCCTTGCGCACCGCCGGTTTCAGTCCCGCCATCATCTCGCGCGGCCATGGCGGCGCCGGCAGCGCGCCGCGCCTGGTCGATGCCGCTTCGCTGGCGCGCGAGGTCGGCGACGAACCCCTGCTGATGGCGCAGCGCAGCGGCTGCCCGGTGATGGTAGGGCGCGACCGCCCGGCGGCGGGTCTGGCCTTGCTGGCACAATTTCCGGATGTGGACGTCATCATCAGCGATGACGGCTTGCAGCATTACGCCTTGCAGCGCGATATCGAAATCGTGCTGTTCGACGGCCGCGGCGCCGGCAACGGCTGGCTGTTGCCGGCGGGACCCTTGCGCGAGCCGCTGTCGCGCAGGCGCGATTTTACGGTGGTCAATTCGGCGGCTGCCGATGACAGCAAGTTGCCGGGTCCGCTGTTTGTCATGCGGCTGGCGGGGACCGTCGCCGAACAATTGATCGACCGGGGCAATCGCGTTCCTCTGGCGCAATTGCGCGGCAAACGCATCGTCGCCGCCGCCGGCATCGGCAACCCCGGCCGCTTTTTTGCCACCGTGCGTGCGGCCGGACTGCAGGTCGACGAGCTGCCCTTGCCGGACCACCACGATTTCCTCGACGATCCGTTTGCGGGCCTCAGCGCCGACATCATCCTGATCACCGAGAAGGATGCAGTAAAATGTGGGCAAATTGAAAATCTCAAACGCGACCCGAGACTGTGGGTCGTGCCAGTGACGGCCGAGCTCGACGCCGCCCTGGCCGAACAAATTGTGGAGAAATGTCGTGGATGCTCGACTGCTTGATATCCTGGTCTGCCCTTTGTGCAAGGGACCGCTCGAACACGACAAGAAGGCGCAGGAATTGATCTGCAAGCCTGACCGTCTGGCCTTTCCGATTCGCGACGGCATTCCGATCATGTGGGCCGACGAGGCGCGCAAGGTCGAGCTGGTCTGATGGGGGCCGTCAGCGCGCCGGCGTTCACCGTCATCATTCCGGCCCGCCTGGCCTCGACCCGCCTGCCCGACAAGCCGCTGGCCGACCTCGGCGGCAAACCGATGGTGGTGCGGGTGGCTGAACGGGCCGCCCTGTCGGGCGCCGCCCGCATCGTCGTCGCCACCGATCACGCCAGCATCGCCGCCGCCTGCGCCGCGCACGGCATCGAGGTGGCGATGACGCGCGCGGATCATCCGTCCGGCACCGACCGCATCGCCGAAGTGGCGCGCGCGCTGGCCCTGGCGGACGATGCGGTGGTGGTCAACCTGCAGGGCGACGAGCCGCTGATCGAGCCGGGCCTGCTGGCCGCCTGCGCCGCCCGCATCGCCGATGGCGTACCGATGGCGACCTGTGCCCACCCGCTGCACGACATGGACGAGCTGTTCAACCCCAACGTCGTCAAGGTGGTGCTCGACAAGCTGGGGCGCGCCCTGTACTTTTCGCGCGCGCCGATTGCCTGGCACCGCGACGGCTTTGCCGCCTCGCGCCAGCAGTTGCCGGCCGGTTACGCGCCGCTGCGCCACATCGGTTTGTACGCCTACAGCAACGCGTTTTTGCAGCGCTATCCGACCCTGGAACCATCGCCGCTCGAAGCGGTTGAAGCGCTCGAGCAGTTGCGCGTGCTGTGGCATGGGGTGCCGATCGCGGTGCACATCACCGACACGGCGCCGGCGGCCGGGGTCGATACGCCGGCCGACCTGGTGCGCGTGCGCGCCTTGTTTGCGTAAGCGCCAGGCAGCCTAAGCGGCGACGGCGCAACTATGCAGGACGGGTTGGCAGACATTTGCCTTGGTTCCCTGCATGTTCAGCGCCTTTGCACTGCGTCAGCGCAGACCCTGGCGCGCGAGGGATGAAATCAAAATCGCCCCGTATTGATATTGGCGTTGGCGCTGCCTTTTGTGGTAAGTTTCGTACCAGAGATAGCCAGATATGCATCACCGGCCGCATTGATGCTTGCTGCAATGCCTTGGGGCCACGCCCTTGGGCCGCGCCCTTGGGCCACTATAAAAATTATTCACATTGTTTTAGGAATTTTCATGCGTCTCATTCTGTTAGGAGCGCCTGGCGCCGGTAAGGGTACCCAGGCCAACTACATCAAGGAAAAATTCAACATTCCCCAGATCTCCACCGGCGATATGCTGCGTGCCGCCATCAAGGCCGGCACCGAGCTGGGCATGGCCGCCAAAAAAGTCATGGATGCGGGCGGCCTGGTGTCGGACGACATCATGATCGGCCTGGTGAAAGACCGCCTGAAAGAGAGCGACTGCGCCAACGGCTACCTGTTCGACGGTTTCCCGCGCACCATCGCGCAGGCCGACGCCATGAAGGACGCCGGCATCAATGTCGACTACGTGCTTGAAATCGACGTGCCCGACGAATCGATCGTCGAGCGCATGAGCGGCCGCTGGTCGCATCCGGGCTCTGGCCGCGTGTACCACACCAAGTTCAATCCGCCAAAAGTGGACACCGTCGACGACCTCACCGGCGAACCGCTGATCCAGCGCGACGACGACAAGGCCGAAACCGTCATGAAGCGCCTGGCCGTCTACCACGCCCAGACCGAAGTGCTGCTCGGCTACTACAACAAATGGTCCCAGTCCGGCCTGCCCGGCGCGCCGAAATACCGCAAGATTTCCGGCGTCGGCCCTGTCGAGGCGGTGCGTGACGCGGCGTTCGCGGCGCTGCAGGAGTAAGCAACAGCAGGCGGACTTCGGGTCCGCCGTTTTTTGGCCGCCTTGTTTGGCCGCGTGATTTGGCCGCCTTTTTTGACACCTGTCGCACCGCCAGTGCGATGCCGTCCCGGATTTTAGATTCAAGCTTTGCAGTACGCAGTGAGGTTGGCCGCGTCTTTTGTCGATGTTTGTTGTTGACGATGGCGCGGGCGTTCGATGTGTGCAGTCGGTAGTTTGATTATAAAAAACGAGGGGACGACATGGTATTCAATTCACTGATGTTTGCAGTGGTGTGCGGCATAATCGCCGTCGTATATGGTCTATGGTCGCGCAGCTGGATCTTGCGGCAGGACGCCGGCAACGCGCGCATGCAGGAAATCGCCACCGCCATCCAGGTCGGGGCGGCGGCCTATCTGGCCCGTCAATACCGCACCATCGCCATCGTCGGCGTGGTGCTCGTAATCGCCATCTTTCCCACTCTCGGCTGGCGCACCGCGTTCGGCTTCCTGATCGGCGCCGTGCTGTCGGGCGCCTGCGGCTTCATCGGCATGGGGGTCTCGGTGCGCGCCAACGTGCGCACGGCGCAAGCGGCCACCCGCGGCATGAACGATGCGCTCAACGTCGCCTTTCGCGGCGGGGCGATCACCGGCATGCTGGTGGTCGGCCTGGGCCTCTTGGGCGTCACGCTGTTTTACTGGATGCTGACGCGGCAGGCCGCCGGCAGCACCTTGAGCCAGCATGAAATCATCCAGCCGCTGATCGGCCTGGCCTTCGGCGCCTCGCTGATCTCGATTTTCGCGCGGCTCGGCGGCGGCATCTTCACCAAGGGCGCGGACGTCGGCGCCGACCTGGTCGGCAAAGTCGAGGCCGGCATCCCCGAGGACGACCCGAGAAACCCCGCGGTGATCGCCGACAACGTCGGCGACAACGTCGGCGATTGCGCCGGCATGGCCGCCGACCTGTTCGAAACCTACGTGGTCACCCTGATCGCCACCATGCTGCTGGGCGCGCTGCTGATCACCGGCGCCGGCACCACCGCCATCATCTATCCTTTGCTGCTGGGCGGCGTGTCGATCATCGGCTCGATCGTCGGCTGCTCGCTGGTCATGGCCAAGCCCGGGAAGAAATTCATGTCGGCCCTGTACACCGGCCTGTGGTGGGCCGCCGGGCTGTCGCTGATCGGCTTTGCCGTGGTGACCTGGCACGTCTGGGGTCCCGACATGCGCCTGAAAATGCTGGGCTGCGCGGTGGTCGGCATCGTGCTGACCGGCTTGATGGTGTATATCACCGAGTACTACACCGGCACCGATTTCCACCCGGTCCGCCATATCGCCCAAGCGTCCACCACCGGCCATGGCACCAACATCATCGCCGGTCTGGGCGTATCGATGAAATCGACCGCCTACCCGGTGCTGGTGGTGTGCGCCGCCATTCTCGCGTCCTACCAGATGGGCCAGCTGTACGGCATCGCGATTGCCGCCACCTCGATGCTGTCGATGGCCGGCATCATCGTCGCGCTCGATGCGTACGGCCCCATCACCGACAATGCCGGCGGCATCGCCGAAATGTCGCACATGGACGAGTCGGTGCGCGCGATCACCGATCCGCTCGAC
>JAQGNM010000472.1 GCA_028291845.1 Massilia sp.
AGACATGTCGCTTAGGAAAAAGACCTGTTGCCGGATCCTCACTACACTTTTTTCACGCTGGCAGGCTGCCCAAGGCAGCCGCTTTAGCCCAACACTGGATTCACAAGAAATCCAGATAAACAATGGAGACATGATGCAAAATTTCAGTTCCCTCGCCCGCTGGGCGATACCATTTTCTCTGGCGCTCTGCACCTGCAATGCCGGCGCGGTACCGCCTGCCGTCAATCTGCCGAACGGACTGAACCTTGGCGGCACATCGTTTCTGGACGGCTTTGGCGGGCAACCCGGCGACTTGGCCCTGCAAGGCTATTACAGCTATACGCATTCCACGGTAATGCGCACGGAAAATGGCGACAGCTCGCCGTTGTTTAACCAACCCAAGGTCACCAGCTCTGCCTATATTTTCCAGACGCTGTATCAGTTCCCGACCACGACTAAAGTGATGGGTGGCTCGCCTGGCCTGGACCTCATGATCCCGGTGGTCAACTTGAATGCCTCATTCGCGCCGCCGCCGCCGGGACCGGGCTTGTCCCTCCAGCCGATAGGTAGCGGTGTTGGCGACATCACGGCCGGACTGTTTGTCCAATGGGATCCCGCACTCGTGGATGGCAACCCGTTCTTCGTCGCCCGTGCGGAGGTGTTTGCCATGATGCCGACAGGTCGGTATTCGCCACGTGCCGACATGAACATAGGTAACAATCAGTGGGCGCTCGGCGCGATGGTGGCCACCACCTTCCTGCTTGGTCCCAAATGGGAAGTGAGCCTGCGCCCTCAATACGTCTACAGCTTCAAGAATACCGATCCGGCCAGCAGCTTGCCGCTGGATCCCTGGGTAGCCGATACGCAGGCCGGCCAAGCTGCGTCCATTAACTTCGCCGCGTCGTATAAGGCTGCGCAATGGTTACGGATCGGCCTCAATGGTTATTACTTGCGCCAGCTTACCGATGACCAGATCAATGGGCAAACCTTGCGCGGATCGAGGGAGACGGCGCTGGGATTCGGCCCCGGATTCATGGCCGACGTCGGCAAATCCGACAAGGTCTGGCTCAACCTGTACCGCGAGACATCGGTACGTAATCGATTCAGCAATGATGCGGTAGCCACCCTGCGTTGGATCCACATCTTTTAAACCAATTTTGTTACGGCACCATCCGGCAACGATGAAATTTTTGATTTGTAATATTGGGCCGGACAGCGCCGGCGACGCTCAAGGCTGAAGACGGGGATTTGTTCTGAAATCGCCGCGCAAGCCTACGTCATCCCCAGCATCCGCGCGAGGCCCTTGCCCGACTTTTCGCTGACCAGGTGGATGCGCTGCTCCAGCACCGACAGGTGGGCCTGCATGCGGCGGATGGCGCCCTCGGCATCGCCGTTTTCGATGCAGTCGACAATGCCGGTATGCTCGTCGTGCTCGCAGCAGGCATGGCCTCCCGGTTCGTGCAGGGCGACGATCAGCGAGCAGCGCGACAGCAGTTCTCCCAGGTAGCGTTGCAGGATCGGGTTATGCGACAACTCGGCAACGTGCAAATGGAAGCTGGTGGCCAGTCGCGCCCAGTCGGTCTGCTTGGAGGTATGCATGACCGCCTGCTCGTCTTCCAGGTGCCGGCGCAGCCTGGCCACGTCGGCCTTGCCGGCTTTGCGTACCGCCAGCGTGACGATCGCCGTCTCGAGCGCCTGGCGGGCTTCGAAGATCTGCTGTATTTCTTCCGGCGTCGGCATGGCGACGATGGCCCCGCGGTTCGGTCGCAACTGCACGATGTGCTCGTGCGCCAGCCGCTGCAGCGCCTTCTGGACCGTGGTCCGGCCGACATTGAACAGTTCGCACAGCGCCGCTTCCGGTAATTTGGTACCGGGCGCGAGGCGCTGTCCCATCACGCTGTCGAAAATGGTCTGGTAGATGCGGTCGGTCGCGGCGTCGACCGCATCGCCGCGATCGGGTGCGGCGACGGCGGCTCGGGTGCGGGAGGTGGAGGTGGAGGCGGATTTTGTCATTTCAGGCACGCGGGAGTATCGGGCTGCGCATATTTATATTCCGTGCATCAGGGTTACGGCAAGATCGACGGCAAGATCCACCAGAGCCCGGTCGCTTCCGGCCGGCCCCAGCAACGAGATTCCGACCGGCAAGCCATCAGCCGACATGAACGGGATGCTGACCTGTGGCAGCCCGGCCAGGCCGGCAACGCAAGCGATGCGGAAAGTGCGGGCGCGCAGCTGGTCGACTTCGTCGCCACTGGCGGTGAGCAGCGGTGCGACGCCGGCGGCCGATGGCACCACGGCCACGCCGTCGCTGCCCAGCAGCTTGCGCACCGCGGCGGCGATCCCGGCCTGCCTGGCAACAGCTGCTGCCGCCGCGGCGTCACTGATCCGACGCGCCGCATCCCAGCGCCCGGCCACTGCGGGACCGAACACTGGCTGGTGCTGCCCGATCCATGCGCCATGCACCTGCCACGCCTGGTATCCCGACGCCATTATATAGGTCTGGCGCCATGCTTCCAGGTCGCTGCCCTCGGAACTGCCGGCCACCCTGCCCCGCCACGTCGGCATACTGCGGCCGAGCGCGGCGAATACCTGTTCGGCCGCCGCATGGAAGGCCGCGTCGGCTTGCTCGAGCATGTCGGTCAACATGAATGCGCGCCGAAATTGGGGCGTGGTCGACGACGGCAGCAGGACCTCGGCAACCCGCCTGAACGTGTCCGCATCGTGGGCAAGCCAGGTCGGCGTATCGAAACCCGGCGACAGCGGCACCATCGCGCTGGCTGGCAGCAGGCCATGGGTGGTGCGCAGTCCCCACAGGCCGCAGTAGCTGGCCGGAACCCGGGTCGAACCGCCGGTATCGGTGCCCAGCGCAAAGTCGCACAAACGGGCCGCCACGGCCGCCGCCGATCCGCTCGACGAGCCGCCTGGCACGCGCCCCGGTGCGCGCGTATTGATGGGCGTACCGTAATGGACGTTGTCACCGTTGATGCTGTACGCCAGTTCATCGGTCAGGGTTTTTCCGACCAGGGTGGCGCCGGCGGCGAGCAGGCTGTCGATCAGCGGGCTGCTGGCGGTCGCTGCCGGATGGGTGGCCAGCCAGTCCGGGTTGCCGGCCCCGGTGACATGGCCAGCCACGTCGAAGAGATCCTTGGCGGCAAACATCAGGCCGGCCAGCGGCCCCCCCGCCCTTCCCGCGATGACGAAACGGCCGTGCGGCACCCATGCGCCAACGCTGTCGACGATGGGAAATGTGGACTCGGCCTCGGCAAGGCTGGTTTGCGTGTTCATACGGCTGCTCCATTAAATGTCGGGTGGGTCGGCTGCATGGTCGTCGTCAGATCGAGCCTGTCGACATGCTGGCAGATGGCGCCGGGCGTGGTGATCCAGACATCGCCGCGCGCGCGGCACAGGTGCTCCAGCGCGCGCCGCAGGTGACGCAGCCGATACGGCTGGCCGATCAGGTAGGGATGCAGCGCGATGCCCATCACCAGCGGCTGCTGGCGCGACTGCTCCAGCATTTCATCGAAATTGTCGATGATCATCTGGGCGAAGTCCTTGCCGTCCATTTGACGCCCGATGATCATCGGGATGTCGTTGAGTTCCTGTGGATAGGGAATCGACCACAGCGGGGTGCCGCTGCGCGTTTGCATCCGCACCGGCTGGTCGTCGTGGGCCCAGTTAAGCGTGTAGCGATAGCCGGTTTCGGCCAGCAGGTCTGGCGTGACGTCGCTCTCGGAGATCCAGGGCGACAGCCAGCCGCCGGGCGCCTTGCCGCTGTGCGCCAGCATGCGCTCGCGGCAGTGTTCGAGCAGCAAGCGCTCCTGCGCTTCGGGCAAGATGCCCTGCTGGCGCGCGTTGGTATGGCCGTGGCCGATCAGTTCGTCGCCGCGTGCGACCCACGCGTCCATCAGCTCGGGGCAATGGTCGTACAGGGCGGTGTTGGCCAGTACCCCTGCCGGCAAGCCGAGCGCATCGAACAGTTCCAGGCAGCGCCATGCGCCGACCCGGTTGCCGTATTCGCGCCACGCGTAATTCAATATGTCCGGTTCCGGGCAAACCGGGCCGATCCTGGCCCCCAGTCCTTCGCCGAACGCAAAGTGCTCGAGATTCAAGCCGAGGTAGACCGCCAGCCTGGCGCCGTTGGGCCAGTTGTAGTCGGCGCGCCGGGTGATGGCGGAATATGGAAAGCGGCCATGGCCGCGCAAGGGTTCGAACCCGGGCATGGCCTGGGTGCCGAGCGGGCCCGGAGCGCTGCCGATTGTGGGCGCGGCGTGGTCGCTGATGCCAGATAACGGTGCAGTGTGCTTCATTTTCTCTCCTGGTTGCGCCAAATTGATGCGCGTGATTTGCTTCTGGTCGGTCCTGTCACCCGGATTGCTGCGAATAACAAGGCAATCCTGCCGACAAAACGATGCTTTCTTTGTTGCCTATGTGTTGTGTATGGCACGAGCCTTGCATAACTCGTGCCGGGGGAGCTTTCCCTCGTCCGCCTCCCAAATCGGGAGCGGTCATGACGGAGTCGAATCGGGAGAATGAACAATGCTGTTATCTGCGCTTATTAGCGGCTTTAGCCTGGGAAGCATGTACGGGCTGATGGCACTGGGTTTTTACATCACCTACGCGGTGTCCGGCACGGTCAATTTCGCCCAGGGCAGTTCGATGATGCTGGGCGCGGTCCTGTGCTTCTGCTTTGCGCAGACGCTTGGCTGGCCAATGTGGCTCGCGGTGGTGGTGGCGCTGGCGCTGTGCGCGGTCTACGGCCTGCTGGTCGAATTCCTGGCGGTGCGCCCATTCACCAGCCGCGGCTCCAACACCTGGCTGATTTCGACGGTGGCGCTCGGGATCGTGCTCGACAACGTGGTGCTGCATACCTTCGGCAAGGAGCCGCGCAGCCTGCCTTCGCCGCTGCCGTCCACACCCCTTGAAATCGGCGGCGTCGGGCTGGGCGTGTATCCGCTGCATGTGCTGATCCCGCTGGTCGGGCTGGCGCTGGCCGCCGGGCTCAATGCGGTATCGCGCCGCACCCGCTGGGGGGTCGCCATGCTGGCGGTGGTGCAGAACCCCGGGGCCGCGCAGCTGATGGGCATTCCGATCAAGCGCACCATCGCTGCCGCGTTCGCGCTGTCGACCCTGCTCGCGGGCATCGCCGGCGTACTCATCGCGCCGCTGTTCAACGTCAACGCCGACATGGGAACGCTGTTCGGCCTGAAGGCCTTCGCCGTCGCCATCCTCGGCGGCATCACCAGCGCATGGGGCGTCGTGCTGGCCGGCCTGCTGTTCGGCATCGCCGAAGCGCTGGTGACGACCTCGTTAGGTTCCGGCTATACGCAGATCATTACATTTTCGCTGGTCATCGCGGTGCTGGCAGTGCGCCCGAATGGTCTGTTCGGCGCGAAGGAGGTTAAAAAGGTATGAAAAACCCATCGATTTTGTCGCCAGCCGACGGCGCGGCGCTGCCGCTGCCCTCGGTCGCATCATCAGCGGCAGCGGCGAGCGCTCCGCGGCGGCGCCTGCTCGGCATCGGCAGCGGGCGCCAGCTGGCGCTGGCCGCGGTATTGTTCGGCGCCGCCTGCGCGGCGGCGCTCGGCCTGAACGGCTACTACGTGTTCGTGCTGACCGGGGTCGCGCTGACGGCCATCGTCGGCATCGGCCTCAATGTCCTGCTGGGACTGACCGGCCAGGTGTCGTTCGGCCACGTCGGCTTCTATGCAATCGGCGCTTATGTGGTCGCGATCCTCTCCACCACCATGGGCTGGAGTTTCTGGCTGGCGTGGCCGGTGGCGGCGCTGGTAGCCGGTGCTTTTGGCGTGCTGCTCGCGCTGCCGGCGCTGCGCGTCAAGGGGCCGTACCTGGCGATGATCACCATCGCCTTCAGCTTTATCATCCAGCACGCGATTGTCGAAATGCCCGACCTGACCGGTGGGCAGAACGGCATCATGGGGATCCTGCCGCCGTCGTTCGGCCCACTGGCCGCCGAGCAGGGCATGGCGCTGCTGGCGCTGGCAACGGCAGCGCTGCTGTTGGCCGCCTTTGCCCGGCTCTCGACAGGGACCTGGGGCGCGGCCATGCGCGCGGTCAAGGACAGTGAAACGGCGGCCGAATCGGTGGGCCTCAATCCGCTCACCATCAAGACGGCCGCGTTCGCGCTATCGGCGGCGCTGGCGGGCCTGGCCGGCGGCCTGTTTGCCCCGCTGTCGGGAATGGTCACGCCGGACAGCTTCGGCTTCATGCAGTCGATCCTGTTCGTACTGGTCGTGATCGTCGGCGGCGCCGGCTCGGTCGCCGGCCCCCTGGTCGGCGCCATCATCGTCGGCATCCTGCCCGAGCTGCTGTCGGACATGGCGGACTATCGCCTGCTGTTCTTCGGCGCCCTGCTGCTGGTGGTGCTGTGGGTAGCGCCGGATGGCGTGGTCGGTGCACTGCGCGGCATCGCGCAACGCTGGCGCTCCGCCAACGCGGCGCTGCCGGCAGATTCCGTCGCGGCGGTCGAAGCTGCTGCCGGCGTTGCGCTGCCGCGCCGTGAGCGCCGTGCGTTGCGCGCCGAGTCGCTGTCGATGGTATTCGGCGGCGTACGCGCCGTGACCGAGCTGAGCTTCGAGGTGGCGCCGGCCGCGGTGACTGGCCTGATCGGTCCGAACGGCGCCGGCAAGAGCACGGTCCTGAACATGCTGAGCGGTTTTTATCGGCCCACCGCTGGCAGCTTCAGCCTTGACGGCCAGGCACTGCAGCACAGCCAAGCGTTCCAGATTGCGCGGCGCGGCATCGCGCGCACGTACCAGACATCGGAGCTGTTCGGCAGCCTCAGCGTCGAGGACAACGTGGCTCTCGCGATGAGCCGGGGCCGCCTCGGCCACCTGCTCGATACGTCCCGCTTCGCCTCGCCGCAGATGCGCGCGCGCAGCCGGCAAATGCTGGCCTTCTGCGGCTACCTGGGCGCGCCGGCTACGTCGGCGGCCGACCTGGCGCACGTCGACCGGCGCCTGGTCGAGATCGCGCGCGCGCTGGCCGCCGATCCGGACGTGCTGCTGCTCGACGAGCCCGCGGCCGGCCTGTCGACCCAGGACAAGGAAACCCTGTCGACCCTGTTGCGGCGTATTGCCGACGCCGGGATCAGCGTGGTGCTGGTCGAGCATGACATGGCGATGGTGATGCAGGTGTGCGATCGCATCGTCGTGCTCGACGCCGGCCGCCGCCTGGCCGCCGGCACCCCACAGGAAATCCAGTCCGATCCGGCCGTACGCCAGGCTTACCTGGGCGAGAACGGACTGAAAGGCACCCCGGAAACGCGCAGGCGGGTCGTCGGCAAGGAAATGCTCGGGGTGGGCAAGCTGGTGACCGGTTATGGCGCGGTGCCGGTCCTGCACGGCGTCGATCTGCAGGTCAGGCAGGGGGAGATGGTAGCTCTGCTGGGCGCCAATGGCGCCGGCAAGTCGACCTTGATGCGCGCGCTGGCGGGCCTGCACCGCCCGGTCAGCGGCGGCATCCATTTCGACGGCGCCGAGCTGGCGGGCCTCTCGGCCGATGCGATCGTCGCCAAAGGCCTGGTGCTGGTGCCGGAAGGGCGGCAGGTGTTCAAGGACCTGTCGGTACTCGACAACATCCGCCTCGGCGCGTTCCTGTATCCGCCGGACATGGACAGCAGGGTCGAGGAAATGCTGGTTCGCTTTCCGCGCCTGCGCGAGCGGCTGCACCAGCGCGCCGGCCTGCTGTCGGGCGGCGAACAGCAGATGCTGGCGGTGGCGCGCGCTCTGATGTCGCGTCCCCGCATCCTGCTGCTCGACGAACCCTCGCTGGGCCTGGCGCCGAAAGTGATCGCGGAACTGTTCGCCGCCCTCGACCGGCTGCGCGCGGAGAACATGACGATCTTGCTGGTGGACCAGATGGCGGCGCTGGCGCTGGCGCTGGCCGACCGGGCCTACGTGCTTGAAGGCGGCCGGGTGGTGGCGCAGGGCACGGCGGCCGAGATCGCAAGCAACGACGCGCTGGCCAAAGCCTATTTGGGCGGCTAGGAAACATGGAAGAGGAGCACATGAAAAACGACCACATTGAAAACGACCTGCCACAGCACGCGGTCAACCTGCCGGATGTGCTGGCCGAAGTGACCGCCGCGTTCATGCGCTACGAAGTGGCGCTGACCGGCAACGACGTGGCGGTGCTCGATGAACTGTTCTGGGACACCCCCCACACGGTGCGTTATGGCGCTGGCGAAAACCTGTACGGCGCCGACGCCATACGGGCGTTCCGCATGGCGCGCCCGTCCAGGGGCCTGGCGCGCGCGTTGCGCCATACCGTCATCACCACCTACGGGCGCGACTACGCCACCGCGAATACCGAGTTCACCCGCGATGGCACAGCCGTGATCGGGCGCCAGAGCCATGCCTGGCTGCGCCTGCCGCAGGGCTGGCGCATCGTCGCCGCCCATGTGTCATCGATATCCGCGTAAATAAGGCATCCCATGTCAAGAAGCGGAACCTGTGTCGGCAAGCCGGGCCTCGCCTCGATCCCGATCGCGATCCGCGCCTGCGGTCCGGCCGCCGTCTGGATCTGCGTGCGTCCGCTGAGCGATTCGGGTGCAAAACGGCTGCTGTACGGGTACGCATGCGCCACGGCGTGCACCGGCCCTGTGCGAAGCCGCCCCGCCATTCCCCCGCCAGGCGCAATCGGCCGATTGTTGTCACTGGCTAGCCAGAATTGTCGACAAAAACGCCCTTGTTTTGTCGCGTTGGCACGCTCTTTGCATCCTACAGGGCAGCAATGTCCTTTCATCCATCACTTGAGGAATCCATCATGACTCGCTTTACCCGCCGCACATTTGTAGCCGCATGCATGGCCGTCGCCGGCAGCACCTTGCCCCCGCTGACCCAGGCGGCCGAGGCGATCAAGATCGGCCTGGTTGCCGCCCTATCGGGACAATCGGCCCTGGCAGGCGAGGCGATCACCCGCGGCCTGACCGTGGCGATCGATGAAATCAATGCCAAGGGCGGTCTGTTGGGAGGACGCAAACTGGTGCTGGTGAGCCGCGACGATGAAAGCAATCCCGCCAAGGGCGTGATCGCCGCGCGCGAACTGATCCATAAAGAGAAGGTCGCGGTGATCTTCGGCGGCAACGAGACCCCGGTGTCGATGGCGATCGTGCCGCTGGTGAACCAGGCAAAAATGCCGTTCATGAACCCGTGGGCGGCCGGCACCGGCATCACACGCAACGGCGCCAAACCCAACTACGTGTTCCGCGTGTCCGCCGTTGATGAACTGGTCGATAAGGCCATGGTGCAGTATGCCCAAAAGACCTTCAAGTCGACCAAGCCGGGCATGATTCTGGTGAACAATCCATGGGGCGAATCGAATGCAAAAGGCCTCGGTGCCGCGCTGGCCGAAAAGGGATTGAAGGCAGCCGGTATTGAAAAATTCGAAGGCAGCGATGTCGACGTGGTACCGCAGCTGAACCGCCTGAAGGCGGCTGGCGCCGACACTTTGCTGTTGGTGGGGAATGTCGGCCCGGCAGCCCAGGTCGTCAAGTCGCTCGACCGGATGGGCTGGAAAGTGCCGATCGTGTCGCACTGGGGCCCGGCTGGCGGGCGCTTCACCGAACTGGGCGGCCCGAATGCGAAGAATGTACATTTCGTGCAGACCTATAGCTTCTTCGGCAACCAGTCGCCCGTCTCCGAGAGGGTGATCAAGGAACTCAAGGCCAAGTACCCGAGCATCAAGGGCCCGGATGACATTAACGCTGCCGTCGGTGTCGCCAACGCGTACGACGGGATGCAGCTGGTGGCCCACGCAATCACCCAAAAAGGATCGATCGCGGCGGACGCGATCCGCGAGGGACTGGAAGGCATCGACCGCCATGAAGGCCTGATCAAGACCTATGTCAAGCCGTTCAGCCCGACCGTGCATGACGCCCTGTCCGAGAACGACTACGTCTGGGCGCAGTTCATCGGCGAGCGCATCCTGCCGGTCGGCATGGCGAAATAAACCGGCCACGAACAGGGGAAGACTCATGATGCAATTAAAGGACCGGCGGCTGCTGGTTATCGGTGGCAGCTCCGGCATTGGCCTGGCCACCGCCATCGCGGCCGCCGAGGCCGGCGCCATGGTGACCATCGCCTCGCGTTCGCCCGAGCGGCTCGAGGCGGCGGCGCAACTGTTCAAGCACGGCGTCGTCACCGTACGGCTCGACGTGACCGACGCCGAGGCGGTGCAAGACTACTTTGGCGGGAGTGGCGCCTGGGACCACGTGGTGGTGGCCGGTTCCGCCACCAAAAGCGGACCCGTGCGCGGCCTCGGCCTGGCGGACGCGCGCGCGGCGATGGACAGCAAATTCTGGGGCGCTTACCACGTCGCCCGGTCCTGCAATATCGAGCACGGCGGCTCGCTGACGCTGGTGTCGGGCGTGTTCAGCATCAGGCCGAACAGGAACGCTGTGCTGCAGGGCGCCATCAACGGCGCGCTCGAAGCGCTGGCGCGCGGACTGGCGCTCGAACTGGCGCCCGTCAGGGTCAATGTGGTCTCGCCCAGCGTGACCATCACGCCGCTGTGGGACAAGCTCGACGATGCGGCGCGCGAGGCGAAGTTCAGCGACGCCGCTGCCCGCTTCCCGGCCGGACGGATCGGCGAGCCGGGCGATATCGCCCACGCGATCCTGTATGCGGCCACCAACCCGTATTCGACAGGCGCGACGATT
>JAQGNM010000493.1 GCA_028291845.1 Massilia sp.
TCGAGCACGGTGCGATCCGTAAACGGGCGCAGCAGCCAGACCTGGGCGGCGACGCCGCGCCGCTCGGCCAGGCCGATCTTGCCTTCGTTAAGCGCGGCCACGCTCCATTCCATGTTCTGGGTCACCGTATCGCGGAATTCGATGGCATAGGCGCGCGCCCGTTCTGATTCGAAACTGTTGACGATGGCCTGGCCGCCCAGCACCATCAGCAGGCGGTCGCCGGCGCGCTCGGTGCGCTGGCGCTCGCGATCGGGTACGTTCTGCAACTCGTAACCCATGCCGATCAGAAAGCTGTTGGAATTGCCTGCCCCCCTGGCCCGGACGTGGTTGAAACGCGCCTCCAGGTAGCTGCGCTTGGCCAGGTGCCACTTGGCGCTGACGCTGGCCAGCGCACCCCAGCCGTGATCGTTTTGATACTCTTCAAAGGCGCCCTGGCCGATGGTGGTGTCGAAATAAAAATAAGGACCGATGCCGACGGCGAACGACGGCCCCCGCTCCGGGATCGGCGTGTGCAGCCAGCCCTGCAAGGACAAGCCGTCGCGGTGGTGGCGGCTCGGGTGGCCTTCGTTGAGATATTCGGCGCTGAGCGCCGTCATTTCGCTCATGCGCTGGGAAAAGCCCAACTGCACGGCGAATGAACGCTCGTCGACCTTGTGATTGTCGAGGCTGCCTACCAGCAGCGCGGCGTCCTGGGCGCTGGCGGCGCCGGCGGCGAACGTCATGGCCAGCACGGCCGGCGCGAAAAATTTACGATGCATACGGACCCTTGTTGATCAGCCGGTATCCTGCCGGGTCCGGCCGTGATGGACCGTACGACACCAGTGATTGTGCGTTTACAAATCAAGCCGTCATTGCGAAGCGCACCTTGTACATACGGGCTTGCTTTGAAGGCGTTGATCTTCTGGAAAGCCAAGATGATACCCCGAACTTGCACTCGCTGTCGGCGCGGAGCGCGCCAGCCGCCCTGTTAGAGCTGGCTCAAACGTGCACAACGCTGGGCAGATCGGCGCCGCGCTCGCGCACCAGCCTCGACCACGCCGGCACGGCCGCGCGCCAGAAGGCTTCCCGCGAAACAGGCGTGCCAAGGCCTTGCAAACCGAGCACGCGCGCCGCCGCCATCAAGGCGAGCAGCGCCGCCGGCTCGTCGGCGGCGACGATGGCCGTGGCGCCGGTCTGCTTCGACAACTTCTCGCCCAGCGCATTGCGCACCACCGGCACGTGGAGGTAGCGCGGCGTCGGCACGCCAAGCTTGCGCTGCAGATAGATTTGCCGCGCCGTCGAATCGATCAGGTCGGCGCCGCGCACCACGTCGGTGACGCCCTGCGCGGCATCGTCGACCACCACCGCCAGCTGATAGGCCCAGTAGCCGTCGCCCCGCTTTAAAACGAAGTCGCCGGCATCGAGCGCCAGTTGCTGGGTGATGGGGCCGGCGAAGCGGTCGATGAAGGTGATTTCATCATCGCCGCGATCCGGCACGCGCAGGCGCAAGCTGCGCGGCAGTTTTCCGGGCGCCAGGCCATTGCGGCAGGTGCCGGGGTAGATGGCCGAGCCGTCCGGCGCCAGCCCCAGGCGCGAATCTGCGATTTCCCTGCGGTTGCAGCCGCAGGGATAGGCCAGCGCTCCCAGCCGTTCGAATGCTTGTTGGTAAGCATCGCCGCGCCGGCTTTGCCACAGCACCTCGCCGTCCCAGTGCATGCCGAGTTTTACCAGCAGGTCGAGCGCGCCCTCGGCCGCGCCGGGAACGCTTCTGCCCTCGTCGACATCCTCGATGCGCACCAGCCACTGCCCGCCGTACACCCTGGCATCGAGGTAGCTGGCCAGCGCCGCCACCAGCGAGCCGGCGTGCAGCGGGCCGGTGGGCGATGGCGCAAAGCGGCCGATATAGGGAACGGACATCTTATTTAGTCGCGGCGACTTTCTCGTGCTGCGAGATTAGCTCGGTGACCGACTTGCCGACCTCGTTCGGCACCGCCATCGACAGCTGATAATGTTCAATTTCAAAACCCTTGGCGGTGCGGCGCAGTACGCCGCTGGCCTGGCACGGCCCCATCTGGGTGTCGAGCAATTCGTCGAACCAGACGATCTTGCCGTCGCCGCTGGTGTAGACATTGCGTTTGACGGCCTTGAAGGCCCACGCCGATTTGCGCTCGAAATATTTGTTCGCCCAAGTTTTAAATGCATCCTTGTGCCACAACTCCGTCTTGTCGGTGCCGATGTAGACGCCATCGGCGGCGATCTTGTCGAAATATGCCATGCGGGCTTGGGCGGCGTCGTCGTGCCAGGCGTCGACGAACGTATTGACCTGCCTGGTGAGCGCGGCCTCGGCGTTGGCGGCCAGCGCGCACGCCGAGGAGATCGAAAGGAGCAAGGCGAGGAGCAGGCGTTTCATGAAGTCTCCGAGTGGGCGTTGGCGGCGCTGGGATTGTACTCCTGCGTATCGACGTGCTGCCCAAGGAAGATTTCCAAAACCGTAAGTTGATCGGGTACATTATCACTCGCGCCATGCATGGCGCACGCACCGAGGAAATCATGTTTGCCGCCATCGATATCAGCCCGCCCGCCGCTCCACCTGCGATCGCCGTCATCGATGAGCGCTGGGCCGACGCCAGACCGGCCATCAAGATGCCCATTGCGCCGTCAGCAAAAGCGGCGACGGTCGATCCCCGCATCGCCGAGGGCGTCGCCGCCGCCCTCGCCGAAACGCCGGCGCGCGCGGACGCGCCGAACCGGCAGGATGGCTTGCAAAAACCCGCCTACGGCGCCGATGTGCTGACGAAGTTTGCCAGGGACTTCAGCGAGGCCAAGGTGCCGCCCTGCCTGTCGCCAGCCACCGGCGGGCTCGGCTTGTTCGCCATTCCTGTGATTGCGGTGCAGGCGATGCGGGGCAAGTGCTTGATGCCGTAATTCGATCATGGGACAGGCACCCTCCTTCTGAGGGACCCCTGCGATATTAGCAGGGGGACTGGCACCGAAAGGTGCCTGTCCCATGCTTGAAGCCTGCATCCGTAAATTTTTTGCCGCGGCTCAAAATGGGGACAGGCATCTGCGCTTCGCTTGTGCCAGTCCCCCCTGCTGCATACGCCAATAAAAAAAGCGGACCGAAGTCCGCTTTTTCATTTGAAGCTAAAAGACAATCAACGCTTGTCGATCGGCGGCACATCGCGCTCGGTGGCGCCGATGTACAGCTGGCGAGGGCGGCCGATTTTCTGTTCTGGATCGGCGATCATTTCGTTCCACTGAGCGATCCAGCCGATGGTGCGGGCCATGGCGAAGATGCCGGTGAACAGGGATACAGGGATGCCCAGCGCCGACTGCACGATGCCCGAGTAGAAATCGACGTTCGGGTACAGCTTGCGCGAGACGAAATATTCGTCTTCCAGGGCGATTTTTTCCAGCGCCATGGCCAGCTTGAACAATGGGTCGTCGTGCAGGCCCAGTTCGTCCAGCACTTCGTGGCAGGTTTCACGCATGAGTTTGGCGCGTGGGTCGAAGTTCTTGTAGACGCGGTGTCCAAAACCCATCAGCTTGACGCCCGAGTTCTTGTCTTTCACTTTTTCGATGAAAGCAGGAATGTTCTCGACCGAGCCGATTTCCTTCAGCATGTTCAATGCCGCTTCGTTGGCGCCGCCGTGGGCAGGACCCCACAGGCAGGCGATGCCGGCAGCGATACAGGCGAACGGGTTGGCGCCCGACGAGCCGGCCAGGCGGACGGTCGAGGTCGAGGCGTTCTGCTCGTGGTCGGCGTGCAGGATCAGGATGCGGTCGAGGGCGCGCACCAGCACGTCGTTGGTGACGTACTCTTCGCACGGGTTGCCGAACATCATGCGCATGAAGTTGGCGCTGTACGACAGCTCGTTGCGCGGGTAGATGAAAGGCTGGCCGATCGAGTACTTGTAGGCCATCGCGACCAGGGTTGGCATCTTGGCGATCAGGCGGATGGCCGAGATTTCACGCTGCTTCGGATCGTTGATGTCGAGCGAGTCGTGGTAGAACGACGCCAGCGCGCCCACGGTGCCGACCAGAACCGACATCGGGTGGGCGTCGCGGCGGAAACCGCGGAAGAAAAATTGCATCTGGTCGTGCACCATGGTGTGCTTGGTGACGGTGGCGGAAAATTCCTTGGCCTGGGCGGCGT
>JAQGNM010000312.1 GCA_028291845.1 Massilia sp.
TCGGGCGACAACTTTAAAATTCTCGAGCCGCTGGCCGACAAGCTCGGCGCCGCCATGGGCGCCTCGCGCGCCGCCGTCGACGCCGGCTTCGTACCGAACGACTGGCAGGTCGGCCAGACCGGCAAGATCGTTGCGCCGCAACTGTATATCGCTGTCGGTATTTCCGGCGCGATCCAGCACCTGGCGGGCATGAAGGATTCCAAAGTCATCGTGGCCATCAACAAGGACCCGGAAGCGCCGATTTTCTCGGTGGCCGATTACGGCGTCGTCGGCGACCTGTTCGAAGTGGTCCCTGACCTGGTGAAGCAGCTGGGCTGATCGGCGCGCTACCCACTTTCCAACGTCGTTCCCGCTTCTGCGCGAACGACGTTTTTCCATCCTGGAGACAAAATGAGCTATCAAGCCCCCCTCAAAGACATGCTGTTCGTGATGAACGAGCTGGCCGGCCTGTCGACCATCAACCAGTTGCCCGGCTGCGAAGACGCCACCGCCGACACCGTCGAAGCGGTACTGGAAGAAAATGCCAAGTTCTGCGGCAACGTGGTCGCGCCCCTGAACTACCCGAGCGATGTCAAGCCGAGCTTCTGGCACGACGGCCAGGTGACCACCGCCGCCGGCTTCAAGGAAGCCTTCAAAAGTTTCGCCGAGGCGGGCTGGCAGGGCGTGCAGCACCCGGTCGACTTTGGCGGTCAGGGCTTGCCGAAGCTGGTGGCGACGCCGTGCATCGAAATGCTCAACGCCGCCTCGATTTCGTTCGCCCTGGTGGCGCTGCTGTCGGACGGCGCCATCGAAGCCTTGCTGACGGCCGGCAGCGACGCGCAAAAGACCACCTACCTGGAGAAGCTGGTGTCGGGCAAGTGGACCGGCACCATGAATCTGACCGAACCGCAGGCCGGCTCCGACCTGGCCGCAGTGCGCACGCGCGCGGTGCCGCAGGACGATGGCACGTACAAAATTTTCGGCACCAAGATCTTAATCACCTACGGCGAGCATGACATGGCCGAAAACATCGTGCACCTGGTGTTGGCCAGGACGCCCGATGCGCCGCCGGGCGTCAAAGGCATTTCCCTGTTCGTGGTGCCGAAATTCCTGGTCAATGCCGACGGCACCTTGGGCGCGAGAAATGACGCCCACTGCGTGTCGATCGAGCACAAGCTGGGCATCAAGGCCAGTCCCACCGCCGTGCTGCAATTCGGCGACCACGGCGGCGCCATCGGCACCCTGGTGGGCGAAGAAAACCGCGGCCTCGAATACATGTTCATCATGATGAACGCGGCCCGTTTCGGCGTCGGCATGCAGGGGATCGGCCTGGCCGAGCGCGCCTACCAGCAGGCGGTGGCGTTTGCCAAGGACCGGGTGCAGTCGCGCGACCTGGCAGGCTCGGCCGGCCCGGTCGCCATCATCCACCACCCGGACGTGCGCCGCATGCTGATGTCGATGCGCGCGCAAACCGAAGCGGCGCGCGCGCTCGCCTACGTCGGCGCCGGCCTGTCGGACCTGGCGCACCACCACCCGGACGCGGCCACGCGCGCCACCAATCTCGCCGTCTACGAATACCTGGTGCCGATCATCAAGGGCTGGTCGACCGAAATGGCGCAGGACGTCACCCGCGATGGCGTACAAGTGCATGGCGGCATGGGCTTCATTGAAGAGACCGGCGCCGCCCAGCATTATCGCGATGCCAAGATTCTGACCATTTACGAAGGCACCACGGCGATCCAGGCCAACGACCTGGTCGGCCGCAAGACGGTACGCGACGGCGGCACCGTCGCCAAGGCGATCATTGCCCAGGTGCGCGCCACCGAGGCCGAGCTGCTGCAGGCGGGTGACCAGGCCGGCGGCGAACATTTCGCGGCGATCGCCGCCCAGCTGGCGCTCGGTAGCGCGGCGCTGGAAGCGGTGGTCGATTTTATCAACGCCAACGTCAAGACCGACGTCAAGGCGGTGTTCGCGGGCAGTGTGCCCTACCTGCGCCTGGCCGGCATCGTGCTGGGCGGGTGGCAGATGGCGCGCGCCGCCCTGATCGCCCAGCGCAAACTCGACGCCGGCGAGGGCGATGCCGGCTTTTACCAGGCCAAGATCGGCACCGCCCGTTTCTTTGCCGACCACGTGCTGTCGCAGGCGGGCAGCCTGCGCAGCGCCATCGTCGGCGGCAGCGCGGGCGTGATGGCGTTGAACGAAGCGCAGTTCTAAACTGTCGCCTGATTGACCGTGAAGGCCGTCCGCAAGGGCGGCCTTTATGTTATCCGTTTCGTTAAATCAAAATGATTAATTCCGATTGATTCTGATTGACTCTGCCTGTTCACGGTGGGACCATGAGCCATTGCGCGGACGTTTGAGCTTGCGCGTCCCACCCGCTACCGCGACCATCACACTGGAGATCTCCCATGGCCACCAACGAGACCAAAGTGCTTACCGCTCATGTTCCATTACCGCTCGCCGACAAAGTCGATCAACTCGCCGCCCGCCTTGACCGCTCGCGCGGTTGGGTGGTCAAGCAGGCGCTCAGCGCCTGGGTCGATCAGGAAGAAGAACGCAGCCGCCTGACCATGGAGGGCCGCGCCGACATCGAGGCGGGCCTGCTTATCGACCAGCAGGCAATGCAGGCCTGGGCAGACAGCCTGGACAGCGACACTGAGCTGCCCGCGCCTGGCATCGCAAGCGCGGCAAAGACCTGATGCGGGTGCAGTGGACCAGCAAAGCGGCGTCCGATCTGCAGCGCCTTCACCAATTTCTCGCGGTAAGCAACAAGCCTGTCGCCGCGCGGGTAGTGAAAACGTTGACGGCGGCGGCCGGTAAGCTCGGCGGCAATCCACGTATTGGTGAAAGGCTCGAAGAGTTCGAGCCGGGCGAGGTGCGCCGGCTGCTGGTCAGCCATTATGAATTGCGCTACGAAATTGCCGGTGAGTCCCTGTACATACTGCGTATCTGGCATACGCGCGAACAGCGCTGACGACGGCGTGTTGTGCGAACAGTGCTGACGCCAGGTCAGCAAAAATTTGCGCGGTTTGTTACTTTTCGCGCGAATTGAGGCGTTTTTTTGAGGTATCTTAACGGTCTCGTCGGTAGGGTTATTAGGCTGTGCAACTTGCGTTGCCGTCGAACTTCCCTTACTACAAGACCACAGGATCCTCGTGAATTCGATTAAACCAGCTGACCGCCTAACTGCCTCCTTCCGCCTTCGCGCCCCTGCATTGGTCGGCGCCGTCCTCATCGCCGGCGTGCTGGCCGCCTGCGGCGGCGGTGGCGGCGGCGGCACCACCGACTCCACGCCGACGCCGACCGACTGCGTGATCCGCATCGTTGCCGACAGCACTGTTGCCGCCGGCAAGACCGCCGGCGCCACGGTGCAGGCGTGCAGCGGCGCCATGCTTGAAGTCAGCTGGGTGCAGGAGAGCGGCGCGGCGGTCGAGCTGCAAGCGGCGCGCAGCGCCACCGTCGCCTTCGAGCCGGCCGCCGCCGGCACCGTGCGCCTGCGCGCCGATGTCGTGCTGGCCGACGGCAAGACCGCCAGCGCCAGCACCGAGGTGCTGGTAAGCGCCGCGCCGGCCGGCAGTTTTATTACCGTCCGCGCCGATCACTCGGTGCGCGCCGAGATCGACACCTCGGTGCGGGCCTGGCCGGTGCTGGCCGCCGGAGAAAGCGTCAGCAGCATCGCCTGGACCCAGACCGCCGGTCCCGGCGTCACCATGGATAGCAGCGACCCGCGCTTGCTGATGTTCAAGTCGCCGAAGGTGAGCGCCGATACCGTCCTCAAATTTCGCGCCGTGCTGACCACCAGCAGCGGCCGCCAGGACAGCGATGAAGTCACGGTCGGCGTCGAAGTGCAGGCGGCGCGGCCGAACGGCTACCTGTTCGATGCCACCGAGCGCGTGCATCCCTACCGCGCCGCCGGCGCCTATGCCGGCGTGCTGGCGCGTTGCACTTACGATATCGGCGTGTATTACGTCAACAGCGGCAGCACCAATTTCTGCACCACCGCCGTCTTGCCCTTGTTGCAGACCGAGGGGGGCGACGGCGCCATCCCGACGGTGGCGCAGGTGATGGGGCGGGTGCTGGTATCGCACGATTTTCTGGGCGCAAATTTTGAAAACTTCCTGCTGACCCAGGACAGCAACGGCGATTTCCGCCGCCTGCTGGCTGGTGTCACCGCCATCGTCATCGGCTCGCATGTGCGCCCCAGCTACTACACCCCGGCCACCGGCGCGATTTATCTCGATGCCAACAACCTGTGGCTGAGCTCGCTGCAGCGCGATGTCGTCACCGAAGTGCCCGATTACCGCATTGCCTACAGCGACGGCTTGAACTTCTCCAACCTGGGCCGGCAGATCAAGAACAACGCTTACGCCCGTGCCAGCTATCCGAATGCCAGCCGCGCCACGCGCACCACCGCCGACCTGGTCAACGACCTCGGCAGCCTGCTGTATCACGAACTGAGCCACGCCAGCGATTTCATCTCGCCGGCCGACCGCGCGCTCAATCCGGGCCTGTCGATCTACGCCAACGTCTTGCCGCGCATCACAGCGAAAAGCTTGCCGTCGGACGCCCTGGCGGCCCAGTATCCGCTGCAATCGGGCGAGATGAAGGCGCTGGCGCAAGTGTTGTACCAGGGCGTCACCGCCACCGATGCGCAGAAAGCCTACACGGCGACCGACGTCGGCCGCCTGTTCGGCGCCGACCGCGCCTCCGACGACTATGCCTATTCGACCAGCGGCGACGCCAATTCGCGTGAAGACCTGGCCATGCTGTTCGAGGAATTCATGATGAGCTACCGGCATGGCATCCAGTTCGACTACGCGTACACCGACCGCGTGCTCGAGGGCCAGACCGCCGAGCAGGTGATCGTCCGCTGGGGAGAGCGCGGCCGCATTGCCGAAGCGGCCATCAAGCCGCGCATCAAACTGGTGCTGCAGCGGGTGGCGCCGTGGATCGACGTCACGGCGGTCGACCGCCTGCCGGCGCCGGTGATGATGACGCCGGGCGTGAGCTGGGCCGGCAATCTGGCGATCAGTCCGGCGTCGTCGACATTCGCAGCCCCGTTGGCCGCCCCATCGAGCCTGCGGGCATTGGCGCCGGCGTCAGCCGTGCGTAGCGTCAAGGAAGATATTCAGGGCTTGCGCCGGGGACGTTGAGCGGCAGCCGTCAGGCATCAGCCGTAGGCGCCGCCCGTGTACATCAGGTCGAACAGGCGGGCCATGGTGGAAATGAGCACCGTGGCCCCCACCAGCATGGTCGCCACCAGCAGCAGCGCCAGCGGCCAGCGCGAGTCGCTGCGTCCGCCGCTGCCGGCGTTGAAGGCGGCGTCGAATTTCTCGTCGGGCATCACGCCCAGCACCAGGGCTTGCAGAAAGCCGGCGATCATCGAGACGATCAGCGGCAACAGCCGGTAAAACAGGTTGATCGACGGCGCCAGCGCCAGCAGCGCCAGGGTCAGCGCCAGCAAGGCCAGGTGAAGCCAGACCAGCACGTCGCGCGGGCCGCGCAGATACAGGCGGTGCAGGCCGGCCGCGCCGAGGGCCGCCGCGAACAGGGTGGCGAGGGTTTTATTCTTGTGCGGGCGGGGCAATGTCATGGCGGTAATTGTTGTCCTTGAGGCAGGCAGTATCGTGCAAAAGCGCCTGGCTGAGTGATGGTTTCGACAAAATGCCTTTGCCCTCGACGCCCGAAATGGGCGATAATGCTCGACTTCGGCCCGAATTGCGCGCCGTGACATCTTTACTTCTTGCTGCTGTGCGGCATTGCGCGCTATAATAATCGGCTTTTTCCGCCCAGCATTTGGAAGGCACGAACCAGTCTTCGCGCCTTCTACAACTTTTTGGATTTAATTATGGTCGTTATTCGTTTAGCTCGTGGAGGCGCCAAGAAGCGCCCGTTCTTCAACATCGTTGCAACGGACTCGCGCAATCGCCGCGACGGCCGCTTCATCGAGCGTATCGGTTTCTACAACCCGATGGCATCCGGTGGCGAAGTCGGTCTGCGCATCACCGCTGACCGTCTGGCTTACTGGCAAGGCGTTGGCGCACAATTGTCGCCAACCGTGGCCCGTCTGGTTGCTCAGCAGCCAGAAGCTCCAGCAGCAGCAGCAGCAGCGTAATTCAGCCAGGCACCTTGACCGATTCATCCGCAGGGGCGTTGCCCGCCGACCTGGTTCAGGTCGGATACGTGTCCGGACCTTACGGCGTTACCGGTTCGATCCGCGTGACCCCGTTCTCGACCGATGCCGACGCGCTGATGAAGGTCAAAACCTGGTGGCTGAGCAAACCAGCCATGCAGTCCGTACAAGTGCGGACCGCCAAGATTCACGGCGGCGACGTCGTGGCGCAGTTGGTCGGCGTGGTCGGGCGCGACGCCTCGGAGGCACTCAAGGGTGCGGCCGTGTCGATTCCCCGCAGCGAGTTTCCGCCGCTGGCCGAAGACGAATTTTATTGGTCCGATCTGATCGGATTGAACGTGGTTAACCTGCAGGGCGAAGCGCTCGGCACCGTGACCGACATGATGGACAACGGCGTGCAGTCGATTCTGCGCATCACGCCGGTGCCCGTGCAAGGGGCCGATACCACTGGGCCGGCCGAACGGCTGGTGCCGTATGTCGATCAGTACGTCAAGTCGGTCGATCTGGCCGCGAAAACGATTACCCTGGACTGGGGCCTCGATTATTAAATCGTCGCCCCAGTCCAGGACGATCACCCTGGACCGGGGCCTCGATTATTAAATCGTCGCCCATGCAGCGAGTTGTCGATGCAATTTGATGTCATCAGCCTGTTTCCCGAGATGTTTGCCGCGTTGACGCAGTCGGGTGTGACCCGCCGCGCGCACGAGCAGCAGAAGTGGCAGCTGACGGTGTGGAATCCGCGTGATTTCACGCTCGACAATCACCGCACCGTCGATGATCGCCCCTACGGCGGCGGCCCCGGCATGGTGATGTTGGCCAAACCGCTCGAGGCGGCCATCACGGCGGCAAAGCAGCGCCAGCTCGATGCCGGTCTGCCGGCGCCGCGGGTGGTGTTCATGTCGCCGCAAGGGGCGCCGCTGACGCACCGCAAGGTGATGGCGTTGAAGGACGAGCCTGGCTTGATCGTGCTGTGCGGCCGCTACGAAGCGGTCGACCAGAGATTGCTCGACAAAATGGTCGACGAGGAAATCAGCCT
>JAQGNM010000315.1 GCA_028291845.1 Massilia sp.
GATGAATTTTGCATCCTGTACGCACCGACCTGGCGTGACACGCAAAAAATCCGCCCGGGCAGGTATGCGATGAAGCTGATGCCGGACCTGGACCGGCTGCAGAAATCGCTGCCCGGCTCGCAGCTGATCTTCCGCGCCCATCACCTGATGGCCGCCCAAATTGGCGCGCACGACAACGCCAAGGTGCAGGACGTCAGCGCGTTCCCCGACGTCGCCCAGCAGTATCTGGCGGCCGATGTGCTCATTTCCGACTATTCATCGGTGATTGTCGATTACGCCATCACCGGAAAACCGATCCTGCTCTACACGCCTGACCTGGAGGAATACGGCGGTCACGTACGGGGCTTCTACGGCGATTTCGCGGGCGAAGTCCCGGCCCCCTTCCTCAAGGACGAAGCGGCGCTGCTCGATGCACTTTCGCAGGTGAAAAGCGGACTGCTCGAGGAAACTTGCCGCGAGCGTTACGCCCGCTGGCAGGCAAAATTCTGTGCCCTCGAGGATGGCAATGCGGCGCGCCGGGTGGTGGAACGGGTATTGCCTTCGCTGCTTGGGGACGGCGGGAGCCAGGGGCAGGTTTGAAATTCGGACACGTTGCGCGGCACCGCGAGCCGGGCTCCTCGGCCGCAGTCCGCAGCGGCGATGGCTGGGCCGGTCGGCGAAAGCGTCATGCACAGGGAAGCGCCCGTGGCAGTCCCCTCGAAAACCTGGCCACTGTTCAGGGATTGCGGCCGTGGCAGCCATCGACCCGGTCTGGCCCGGACGGCGGCAGCGCCAGGCTGAGGACATGGTCGTCGTACAAGCGCCCGCCCACATTGAACTGCCGCTCGGTCAGATGGGTAAAGCCGTGGCGGCGGTAGAAGCCGATGGCGGCTTCGTTGCCTGCATACACGCCCAACAGCAGGCGCGCGGCGCCGGCGGCGGCGGCGAATTCGACGGCTTGCTCGAGCAGACGTTTGCCGGCACCGCCGCCGTGGTAGCGGCCAAGCAGGTAGATGCGCTTGAGCTCGAGGTCGCGCGCCGCGTCCGCGCCCGGTAGCTGGGGACGGGCGACGACCACGTAGCCAACCGGGGCGTTGCCGGCAGTAGTTTCGGCCAGCCAGATGGCGGCATCGGCATCGGCCAGCCAGTCGCGGTACTGCGTGGCGGCGTGCGCCCGGCGGCAGTGCTCGACAATGGCGGCGCCGTCGAGAATGCCGGCGAAGGTTTCCAGGAACGTCGCCTGGCCGACCAGCGCCAGCGCATCTTCGTCACCTGGCCGGGCGCGCCGGATCGATAATTGGGTGGACAAGGTGTACTCCTTCAATTCTCTTCTTTTATACGGAAACAGCCTGCGATCTTCGACCCCGAAACTCCCAGCCGATGAAAGAAAAATGTCGTCCTGAGTGATCGACAAACTTTCGATTATAGACTCGCGGTAGCAATTTATTATTACTGTGGCTGAATAGTTTTTCTTAACGCTCATTTGAATTTTACGACCATCAGTTAAGGTATGATTATCGCTAAAGTTGCCATGAAGCAGTAAATCAATGAATACGCGTTTTCTCGAGACCCTCGTCATGCTGGCCCAGCTAAAGAGCTTTCGGGCGACCGCACGTGCATTGCACACGACGCCCGCAGCGATCTCGCTGCGGATCAAGGCCCTGGAAGACGAGCTGCGTACGGAACTGGTCGATCGAAGCGCCAAGGACTTCCAGCTGACGGCGAACGCGGAATATCTGTTGTCGTATGCAAAGGCAGTAGTCGATGCCACGCAGCGCTTGCAGAATGCGGCGCGTAACGAAAGCGTGGTCCACGGAAAACTCAGGCTCGGCGTGGTCGAGACGGTTGTCCACAGCTGGCTGTCCGACTACATCCGCGAAATCAACGGCAGCCATCCGCAGCTCGACATCGACCTGATCGTCGACGGCAGTGCGCTAATCGAAAAGAAACTGCGTGCCCGAGAGCTCGACCTGGCGCTCAGCATTGAGGGCAGCAACAGCGCCGAAATCATCTCCGAACCCTTGGCCTTGTATCCATTCAGGTGGATCGCCAGGAGCGGCCTGCTGTTGACGCACAAGGAAGGGCTGGTCAATCGGGTATTGCAGTTCCCGATCCTGACGTTCGGCCGGGGCACGACGCCGCACCGCGCGCTCGAAGAAATCGTGACGAAACTCGCCAACCACAGCACGACATCGCTCGAACGCACGCGTATCACCTGCTCGCCGTCGGTCGCCACCATCATCCAGCTCGTGCGCGATGGCTTCGGTATCGCCGCGATTCCCAAGCTGCTCGTCAAAAGCCAGCTGGAGAACGGGGAATTCGTCGAGCTGCCGGTACAACCCGTGCCACCGTCGGTCGTCGTCTCCATGAGCCGGCACACAAGTGCCTCGATGGCGGTACACGCAGCCGCGGCGATTGCGCGCACGGCGTGTTCCAGTTATTGCCGAAGAGTCAGCAGAAATTATATAGACGCCTTGTGCTGAGCAGGGCAGCAAGCTTTTTCCAGTGACTGTTGAATTCTCGGACATGTCACACCTATTCACCTGTCGGCATTGTCCTGGATTACCATGAAAAACCTGACGTACAAACAGAAGCTGTGGATCCCCCTGCTCTGCAGCCTGGCGTGTATCTGCGCGATCTTCATTTTTGAAGCCATTCAAATCCGCGATCTGCGTATCGCGGAACGCAAGAACGACCTGACGAACATCGTCGACACGGCCCTGTCCGGAGTGAAGATGTACGCCGACCGGGCAAAAGCCGGCCAGATGAGCGAGGCGGAAGCGAAAAAGGAGGCGGCCGAACTGCTGCGCCATCAACGTTATGGATCCGACGGCTATATTTCGATCGTCGACGGCCGCGGCGCCATGGTCATGAATCCCACCAAGCGCGAAGCGGAAGGCAAGGTCATGTGGGATTTCCAGGACAACAAAGGCAATTATCTCTATCGGGATATCGTCGCCACCGGAAAAAGCGAGACGGGCGCCGGATTCATCGAATATTGGTGGGCACGCCCCGGTGGCACCGAAGCATTGCCGAAACTCTCGCGCAGCGCCGCCTATAAACCCTGGGACTGGAACATCATCACCGGCGTCTATATGGACGATATCAACGAGGCATTTCGGGCAACGTTGGTGCAGTCGGGTGCCATCCTGATCGCCGTATGCGTGCTGCTGTCGGGGATTGTCGTTGCGATCAATCGCAGCCTCGAGCGCACCATCGGCGGTGACCCCAGCTATGCGGGCGAGATCGTCTCGCGGATCGCCGCCGGCGACCTGTCGGGCCCGATCGACAGCGCCGCCGACGGCAGCATCCTGTCCGGCATGAAGAACATGCAGACCCGGCTGGCGCAGACCATCGGCGATATCCGCTCCAGCGCAACGATGATCGCCACGGCATCCTCGCAGATCGCCAGCG
>JAQGNM010000558.1 GCA_028291845.1 Massilia sp.
TTCAAGGAAATAGCCTGTCCTTTGTCGGCCACTGCCACGCCGACGCTCAAGGAACTTGAAATCTCACCAAAGTCTGTCGCGACCGGATGCGCCGCCACCACCTTCCGCACTCTTTCGGCCACCTCGACTGCGCCACCGGAATCGCAAGCGGGCAGCACGATCAGGAACTCTTCTCCGCCATACCGGCCCAACGAGTCATACGGCCTCAGGACAGCACCCACACGCCGGCTTACTTCACGCAGAACGGCGTCGCCGGCAAGGTGACCATACTCGTCGTTCGTCCGCTTGAAGTGGTCCAGATCGGCAAAAATAATCGAGACAGGATCGAGTCCCCTGCACTGGCGTGAGATTTCCGTCTGCAAGGTCTCGATAATCGCTCCGCGGTTAAAGCACCCGGTGAGCGCGTCATGGTCCGCCCTCTTGCGCAGTTCCTGTTCGAGTTCGCCAATGCGCCGGCCGGCCCGGACCCTTACCTGCAATCCCTCGAGGATGAACGGCTTGCTGATGAAGTCGTCGGCACCGGCGTTCATCGCTTCCACCACAAACGCCGTTTCGACCCTGGAAGTGAGCATGATGAGAGAGATCTAGCGGTTCTTGACGGTTGCCCGGATACGGCGGCAGACCTCGCCGCCGTCGAGTCCCGGCATCATCCAGTCGACGATGGCAATCAGCGGCGCGTCGGGCTGCTGCAGGATATTGCACGCGGTGTCACCGTCGCTTGCCGTCAGCACCTCATATTCCCAGTCCTGCAATATGTCCTGCAGATACAACAGGGACAGCGGATCATCATCCGCGATCAGTATTTTCATGTCGTGCTTTGGAGTATCGATTTGAGTTCGGTGGCGAGTTCGGATGCACGGGCATCCAATTCGCCGACTGCTTCCCGGGCTTGGGCCAGCTCGGCTTTCCTGCCAAGGTTTTCAAGTCTGGCGGCGGCGTCAGCGAGAGGGTCGGCGCGAAAAATCGCGGCCGCGCCCCTGAGCCGGTGGGCGGCGCGCTCCAGCCTGCCGGCGTCGCCAGCGGCCACTGCCTCCCTGATGTCCGCCACGCTCGCTGGCAGGCTTTCCAGCAGCTGCCGCGCCATGCTCTCGACCAGCGAGCGTTTGCCGCGTGTAGCCTTGAGCAGTTGCTCAAAATTCAATGGCGGCCTTGCCGCCGCCGTGTTGGGCGCTGTATTGGGTTCGGCCATGTCGGCAGGTCGTCTCACGCCGGTCTCCAGTAGCCCAAGCAACTGATCGGGGTCGATCGGCTTGGAAAGGTAGTCGTCCATTCCGGACTCCAGGCACTTTTCCCGGTCCCCCTTCATCGCGTTCGCCGTCACCGCGATAATGCGAATGTGCCTGCCTGTCGCTTGCTCGCGCCGGCGAATTTCGGCGGCCGCGTGATAGCCATCCATTTCCGGCATTTGGCCATCCATCAAAATCACATCGAATGGCTGCCGTTCCAGCAACTGCAGAACCTCGACCCCATTGTTGGCGATGGCATACGAGTGCCCTCTGCTTTTCAGGATTTCGGTGACCAGCATCTGGTTGACGGGATGATCTTCGGCGACCAGGACGTGCAGCAGGCGCAGCGGCCGCTCCGGTATTGCATCGCTGTTGTGCGAATGTGCAGGCGATACCAAGCCGAGTGCGGTGACGATGGCGTCAAACAATTCCGATTGCTTGACGGGCTTGCGCAGGAAGCGCGCCACGCCCAGCGCCTTGCAACGCTCGATTTCACCCGACAGGTCGCTGGAGGAAAGCATCATGATGGTCGCACTGTCGATGGCCGGGTCCGACTTGATCGCCTGCGCCAGATCGAAACCGTCCAACTCGGGCATTTGCGAATCGACCAGGACAAGTGGAAACGGCTGGCCTTGCGCGGCGGCCTTTTGCAGTTCGTGCAGTGCTTGCCTGCCGCTCTCGGCCAACACCGGGCGCATGCTCCAGCTTCTGACGTTTTCAGCCAGGATCAGGCGGTTGGTACGGTTGTCATCCACGACCAGCACTGCCATGTCCCTCAGCGCCACCGGTGCCGGCTCGGCGAGGCTGGCCGGATGAACCGCGGGGGTGGCAAACTGCAGCGTGAGATGGAACGTGGTTCCCTTGTTCGGCTCACTTTCGACCCGGATCGCACCGTCCATCAAGGCGACCAGTTGGGACACGATCGAAAGGCCAAGGCCGGTACCGCCATACTGCCGCGTGGTCGAATTGTCAGCCTGGGCAAATGACTTGAAAATGCCGGCCTGCTGTTCTTCGGACATGCCGATGCCGGTGTCCGATACACTGAGTTGGAGCAATGTGGGAACCTCGGTATCGATCTCCCGCGCCACCCGCAGCACCACTTCACCGCGCATGGTGAACTTGAGTGCATTGCCGACCAGATTGACGATGATCTGCGCGAGGCGACCGGGGTCGCCCAGCAGCCACTGCGGCACGTCCGGCGCAACGTGGTAGGTCAGCTCCACGCGTTTTTCATTTGCGGTCGCTGAAAACGCCTTGAGGGTGTTGCCGATGGATTCACGCACGTCGAATTCGATGACCTCGAGCTCCAACTGCCGCGCTTCCATTTTGGAAAAGTCGAGAATATCGTTCAGCAAGCGCAGCAGGGAATCGGCCGACGCTTTAATCAGCGACAGGTATTCGCGCTGCTGCGCCGACAAGTCTGTCTTCAGCACCACGTTGGTCAACCCGATGACGCCGTTCATGGGCGTGCGAATCTCGTGACTCATGTTGGCGAGAAATTCGCTTTTCGCCCTGGCCGCCGCCTCGGCGCGGTTCTTGGCGTGATGCAGTTCGCGTTCCGCCTGCTTGCGTGCCGAAATGTCGCGCACGAACGCACTGAAGAAATAGTTGTCGTTGGCCTGGACCAGGCCGATGACGATCTCCACCGGAAATTCATGGCCGTTGCGATGGACCACGGTACGCTCCAGCCGCTGGTTGATGAATTCGATCTGACCGGTGACGTTGAGCTTCTGCAGTGCTCCCTCATATAGCGGACGAAAGCGTTCAGGGATGATCGTGGTTGTCATCAGGCGGCCGATCGCCTCTTCCCGGCGGTAGCCGAACATGGCCTCCGCCTGCGAGTTCCAGTCGATGATATTGCCGCTCAAATCCATGCCGACGAAAGCGTCCTGCGCGGAATCGATAATCGTTCGGATGCGCTCCTGGCTTGCCTTTACGGTAGCCAGCGCCTCGCGCGCTTTCGATTCGGACAGCAGGAGTTTGGTCGCCAGCGGCTTCACGTTCAGGCGCAATAGCCAGGCGCTGATGAGCACGAACACGAACAGCAGCGGCGCGGTTTTCTCGACCTGCTCCCGGGTCGGCCGATACAACTCCGCCGTCTCCTGTTTGACCACGATGCCGAGCCCGGATTGCGTGACCGGTCCGTACACTGCAATTACCTGCCGCCCTCTGAAGTCCAGCCCCTTGAACGTACCGGACTGGCCGGTCGCCGCAAAATTCATCGGCATTGCCTGGCCGCTCGGGTTGTAACGGGGGATTTTTTGTGTCCGCAGGACGTTGGACGTGGGCAGACAGAGAAAATGCTCGAATTCGAGCACGCACATGGCGACCGATCCGGTGCGTCCCACGCCCTCCTGCTTTGCCAGTTGTTCGGTCAGGACAGGCAAGCGCTGGTCGATCACAAGCGTGCCGATCACTTCTTTGCCATCGATGACCGCGGAGTGGGTGCGCAGATATAAACCGCCACGCCAGAGCACGGTGGCGGGAACCGTTCCTGCAACTTCGATAGCGATCTCCGGCTCCACCACCGGCTTGCCGAGCTGCGTGACGTGGCGGCCATCGGCGTCAAGTATGCTGATGCCACTGACCTGTGCCATCACCAGGTCGCTGCCGACATCGTGCAGTCGCAGGAAAGCCGCTGAATCACGCTTGTGAGCATTGAACGCGCGCAGTGCTTTGACAACATCGGCCCGCTCGGCGAGCGCAGTGGCGTCCGCGATGCTGTGCCGGATAACGGTTTCGAACAAGCCGACACGACGCTTCATCAGCGTGTCCAGGTTATCAGTGAGGGTCGTTTCAAGCGCTGTTTGTTGGGCAGCGAAGCCGGCAATGCCGGTGGTCAATGCCACCACCACCAGCGCCATGGCGCCGACAAAACTGACCTTTTCATCTTCCTTGAAGTAAAGGCGCGAGCGGTGCCACTCGGCCGGGCCCCAGGCGAGCAACAAGCCCAGTGCGCTCAGGATCAGCCCAATGGCGGTATGGACCGCCATCCGGGCGGAGTGGAACCACGAGTACAACAGTTCCAGATCGAGCGAGTAACCGACCAGCCCGGTCAAGCCCATCAGCAGCACCGCGAAAGTGACGATCTGGACTGCCAGCGCGCGCGCCTTGCTGTGCACATCCTGCATCAACAGCAGCGTCAGGGCACACAGCATAAAGCCGACGGCCGTGTTCGGCGCCATGCGCCCCGGACGCGGATTGTTATCTTCAAGCCAGGCATGCAGCGAAGGCAGGTCAAGTCCGAAGCTCAGGTCGACAATGTTCTCGATCAGAAATAGCGATGCCACGATCAAGAGGGTCGAGCCGATGACAGTCTGGGTTCGGCGCCGCCGGTTTGAGATGGGCATCAGCAGCGCGACGCCGGTCAGGGTAAAGCAGAACGCCGTACCAAATACCATGCCAACGAAGGTCGGGGCAATCCGTACCGCCGGTGCGTAGCCTGCCGACCACCCGGCCATGACCGTGATGCCGAGCAGAGCAAGTGCAGCGCCGATAAGCAGCCGGGCCTGTGCGATTCGCGACATAAATTAAGAACCTTGGATGGAGCGGGCGCCTTGCGCGGGAGTGTGATCGAAGCGGGGACAAGTTGACTGCGGCCGCGGTTATGTGTGGCTTCATTGCCACCCGAAACCAACTCTCGATATTACGGTTTGCACGAACTTGTGCAATCAGGATATTTCCTACGAGTCAAGGATCACACAGGAAAAACCTTAGAGCGGCTTTGGAACATCAAGACTCGAAACACCTCAGCCCGCCAAACATCAAGAGCTGCTCCACGAGGCAGCTCACTACCCACATGTTAAGGAAACGCCTATAGGGAAAGCCCCGATTGCACTTCGCCCGGAAGCCGGTAACATGGCGTGTCGTAGTCTGCTGCATCAAAGACAGTACGCCTGTACGGCGCGACGGAGCAACGCGGCCATGGAGGTCTGTCAGGCGCTTTCAAGCGCTTTCCATATATGAGTGTTCGGTATAGCGGTATAGCGGTATAGCGGTATCGGAAGTGTTGCACAGCTACCCCTACGCGATTGCATTTGATTTTTTCTGCAAGAATCGGAAACGGCAACTGTGTCATTCTTGAACCATAAGCTTGAGCCCGATACGCGCGTCGTTGATGTATTGAGATTCTGGTCCAGGCTGTCCGGCTGGGCCGTGATCGGCGCCGGATGCTGTTCCCTGTTTGCCCACCGCGGCGAGCTGTTCACGCTTTGCCATCCTGTGTTCAGTCACCCGGCTTGCGTTTTTAATACGGCCGCCGCCAACATACTGAGCGCCACAGCCCTGCTTTCGCTGACCTCGCCCCCGCTGCCAACTGTCCGGCGCAACATTGGAAGAATCTGCGCTGCCTTCGTGATGATGGTAAGCATGTTCATGCTTTGCATGCATTTTTTCGCGGCAGCCGGCTCGACCGCCCATATTTTAGTTGCGACGCAAGGAACGGTTTTTCAGCCGTTTCATCTCGGCGTGCTGGACGCCGTCGGCTTTTTTCTGCTTGGCAGCGCCTTACTTTTCATTGGCATTGAATGGAAAGGCATTGCAATTGCGCAGGCTCTTACCTTGCCGGTGGTACTCGTCTCCTTACTGGCCCTGCTCCAGTTGGCCTATGACCCGCATACGCAGCCAGCGCCAGATAAATGCGACGCTGCGATCCAATCCGGATTGGTCTTTTTAGTGATATCGACAGGCGCTCTCTTCCTGCGCCCCCAGGCGGAGCCGGTGCTGACCGTGGCCAGTCGAAGCCCGGGAGGGGCCATGTTGCGCAGGACATTGCCAGCAGGCGCGGCCCTCCTGATCATGGGAGGATGGATCAGGGTCAATGGAGAAAAAGCCGGCCTGGTGGACACTGAAACGGCAACCGCCATATTCGTCGTCTTGATCGTCGCCGTGGCACTTCCTCTCTTCTGGCTACGCGCTCGTCTGATCAACCGCGTGGAGGCGGAACGCCTGTATGCGTTGAACAAAATCCGCGACATGAATGCCGAACTGGAAGACCGCGTCGAAAAACGCACCGCGCAGCTGGCATCGGCCAATCAAGCACTCAGAGAAGAAATTGCCGGGCGCAAGCGTGCGACAGATGCACTGAGGGCGAGCGAGCAAGGTTACCGTTTTTTATTCGAATCCAGTCCCCTGCCGCTGTTTGTCTTCGACCATGAAACCTATGGTTATACGGCGGTCAATCAGGCCGCGCTGGACATGTACGGCTATACGCGCGAAGAATTTTTTCAAGCGACCGCGCACGATCTGCTGTTGCCTGAGGAAGTCGCCCGCCTGCCCGCCTATCTTAAAGCAACGACGGTCGGAAACAATAATGCCGGCATCTGGCGCTCCATGAAAAAAGACGGCACCGTGATCGAGACCGACGTCTATCATCATGTCGTCCTGCATGAAGACAGGCCCAGCAGCTTGCTACTGGTACTGGATGTTACCGAGCGCCGTAAAACAGAAATCGCTCTGCAAGAATACGCGACGCGGCTGCGGATATTATCCCAACAATTGCTCAACGTTCAGGAAGGGGAAAGAACCAGAATCGCGCGGGAACTTCACGACCAGATCGGCCAAACGCTGACGGCAGTCAAATTCGAGCTGCAAAGCCTGCGCAAATCTGTCGATAAAGCAGCGCCGAAGCAGCGCCTGGAAGACTGCATCCATCTCGCGGGGCAAGCTTTGGAACAGGTCAGGACGCTCTCGCTCGATTTGCGTCCGCCGGTACTGGATGAACTGGGATTGACCGTGGCCCTGGATGCGCATGTCAAAAGCTTTGCTTACCGGGCCAAGTTGAGTGCGGCATTCGAGGGGGGCAAGATGACCGTATGTCCCACCAAGGAAACGGAAATCGCCTGCTTTCGGGTGACGCAGGAAGCGCTGACGAATGTGATGCGTCATGCAAAAGCCCGCCATGTGTCGGTCCGGCTGCGCCAATCGGACGGCGTGCTCGTCCTGGAAATAAAAGACGACGGCGTCGGTTTCGACCCAGAGGCGACGCGGCGCCAGGCGCTGGCAGGCAAGAGCATCGGTCTGCTCAGCATGGCCGAGCGCGTGACGCTGGTGGGCGGACAGTTCGAGATTTCCTCCTCCCCTGGCAAGGGCACGGCTTTGCGCGCCGAATTTCCTCTCGGAAGGCCTGATGTCACATCGAACGGATAGAAGGGAAGAAATGATTCGCGTACTGCTGGTGGACGATCATGTACTGGTTCGCGCGGGTATCAATTCGCTGCTGCAGACGATTGACGGTGTCGAAGTGACGGCGCAGGCAAACAATGGCGCCGAGGCGCTGCGGCTGGTTGCCGAACACCACCCGGATGTGATTCTTATGGACATCGCCATGGACGTCATGAACGGACTGGAAGCGACGGCGGAAATCAAGCGCTGCTTCCCGCAGACACACATCATCATCCTTTCCATGTACCTCAACGAAGCCTACGTGGAACAGGCTTTGCGCGCCGGCGCGTCTGGCTACCTGCTGAAGGATTCCGAAACCGAGGAAATAGAACTTGCACTTGCGACAGTGGTGAGCGGGGAACTCTATCTCGGCCCGCGCGTACGCAAGCAATTGGTGGAAAGCTACTTGAAGCGCTCTCCCGATGTGTCCGGCGCCATCGCCAAGCTTCCGGCCCAGCCCTCAATCGAATTGACGGCCCGCCAGCGCGAGGTACTGAAAGAGATCGCCGAAGGCTGGTCCACCAAGGAGATCGCCCATCGGCTCGGCATCAGCCCCAAAACCGTCGAAGCGCATCGGACGCAATTGATGGAACGGCTCGGCATACGCGATATCCCCGGATTGGTGCGCTATGCGATACGTAAGGGCCTGGTCACTCTCGATAAATAAAAGAGCCGCTCGCGCGCTATTTCTCGCCCCTGACGGCCTGCATGCGATCGGGATTTTCCCGATCATTCTCTAGGGAAAAACCTGATTGCGCCTACCGTAGAAACAGGTAGCATCACTGTCTAACTTCCTTGCGGCAATTGATGTCGAGCATATTGGGATAAATCAAAGGCGCCTTAGAAAGGGGGCAAAAGCATGACGCCGAACGTGCGCACACAGAGATAATCCACTTGCAAAAGAGCAGCACAATGACAGTCAGTACCACGCAGCTACGCCTTTCAACCGGCATTTCCGGTTGCGACGAAATCCTCGGCGGCGGCTTGGTCCCGCACCGCTGTTACCTCCTCGCCGGCAGCCCGGGATCGGGCAAAACCATCTTCTCGCTGCAATGGCTGCGCGACGGCCTCGCCCGCGGCGAGCGCTGCATGTACATTACCTTGTGCGAACCTGCCGCGGAAATTGGCCGCAATGCGGCCAATTTCGGCTGGAATCTTCACGACGTCGAACTGCTCGACTTGTCGCTCGCTGCCCAAGCTCCGAGCGACGGCGGCGAGGAATATCGCATCTTCCCGCCCAGTGAAGTCGAAGGCGCGCCGATTTGGCAAGCCATCTACAACGCTGTCCAGAACAGCAAGCCGCAGCGGCTGGTGATCGATTCGGTGACGCAGCTGCACTATCTGGCCACCGACGCATATCAATTCCGCCGCAATATCCTCAACCTGGTCAACCTCTTGAACGGCGCCGGATGCACCTCGATTTTCGCCTTCGAGCCGAGCGAGATGGAGCGCGATACCACCGTGGCGCTGGCTGTCGACGGCGTGATCCGTTTGGATTTCAGGATCTCGGCCGGCCTGGGCATCGGCATACGCAGCATGCAAGTCGACAAGCTGCGCGGATCGGATTTCATATCTGGGCGCCATCCGATGCGCATCAGTGCGAAAGGCATCATCGTTTTCCCGCATCGCATCGAACATACCGGCGCCGTGTTTCCGGGCGAACGCGTGATTTCGTCGGGGATCGCGGAACTCGACCAGTTGCTGGGCGGCGGCCTGGAGTCCGGCACCACGACGCTGTTGACTGGCCCGACCGGCACCGGCAAGAGTACGTTGGGCACGCAGTTCCTGGCGCATCATGCGAGGGGCGGACGCGCCATACTTTTCACTTTTGAAGAGCCGGCCAGCTTCATCGCCGCGCGCAGCCGCAGCATCGGCTCCCCGATCGACGATGCGGTCGCATCGGGCGCGCTGAAAATCATGCGGGTCAATCCGATGGAGCTGTATCCCGACGAATTTCTTGCGCTCGTGCGCGACGCCGTCGAAAACGACCAGCGCACCATGGTGATGATCGACAGCCTGCGCGGCTATCAGCTGGCGATGGAGGAATTCGGCAAGCCGCAGGCCCACATCCAGAATCTCGCCAACTACCTGTCACGGCAGAGTGTGACGCTGTTGCTGATTAATGAAGTAGAACATATCACCAGCACCAGCCTGAGAGCGACCGATCTCGGTGTGAGTTATCTGGCCGATAACATCGTGCTGCTTCGTTATGCCGAGATTGCCGGCCGGGTGATCAAGATCGTCGGCTGCCTGAAAAAACGCATCGGCAACTTCGAATCCGAGCTGCGCGAACTGAAGATCGGCCCATCCGGCGTACAAATCAGTGAAAAACTGACCCACCTGCAAGGGGTTTTGACCGGCGTGCCGACCACCACCAACGATTAGTCGTCCATGATTCGTCACCCGCCCCAAGAAGCGTTAATCGGCATCAGGATCGCGCACCAGGCGGATCGAAATCTGCTCGCCGAATTTCTCACGAAAATGGGTTACGGCGTTCAAATATTGACAGCTGTGGATATGGCCCAGTCGAGTATCGCCGTCTCGCTGATTGTCATCGACGAGCCGAGCGCGCGGCGCAACGGCGAGCTGCTGCTGGAGCTGAAAAAGCGGGCGCGTCCCTACTACTTGCCGGTACTGATGACCTTGACCGGCGGCGCCCGCGCCACCCCCTGGCTGCATGCGGGCTGCGACGACGTGCTGCGCCTGCCCCTGAACAAGGCGGAATTGCTGGCCAGGCTGGACGCGTTTTTGCGCCTGCGCCGGCATTCGGAGGAGGCCTTGCGGGAAAGCACGCGGCTGTTCCACGCCACCTTCGACATCGCCCCGGTCGGCATCGTGCACATCGGCCTCGACGGCAAGATACTGATGGCAAATCAGCGTTGGTGCCAGATGACAGGCTAT
>JAQGNM010000572.1 GCA_028291845.1 Massilia sp.
CTTGCCGATTTCGCCGCGCTGGGTGCGCTGTGTCTCGGTGACGGCGGAGCTGGTCGCCAACAATATCTGCTTGGCCTTTTCCAGAAAAACACGCCCTGCATCGGTCAGCTCGATGTGCCGATTGGTCCGCTGCAATAAGGTGACGCCCATTTCAGCTTCCAGCTGACGTATCTGCTTGCTGAGAGGAGGTTGTGCAATATGCAGGCGCTCGGCGGCCTTGGTGAAATGCAGCTCTTCGGCGACGGCGATGAAATAGCGTAAGTGGCGGAGATCCATAGGGTATCGAAGTTGCTTGTTCAGATATCGATAACACAGTAACAGATGGGTTCGATTTTTTCAGATAAAGCGATGTGCGGGTCACCCACTGCACCTCGCCCCCCAATTTCATCGCGTGCATCCGAACGGTTGACGTCCGCCGCCAGGGTGCGCATCATGGCGTTTTGTTTACAGCATGAGTTACCGCCTTGTCCGCTCAACCTACGTCGAATTTACTGAAAAGGCAGCCAAGATGAGCGCGCATGGGTTCAGCAAACTGGTGTATTCAACCGAAAGCGGCAGGGTGTGCCCGGATTGCAAGCAAGCCGTCGATGCCTGCGCCTGTGCGCAGACGAAAAAATCAGCGGTGCTCGGCAATGGACAGGTGAAAGTTGCCCGCCAAACGAAGGGCCGTGGCGGCAAATGCGTGACCGTGGTGACCGGTGTCGCCCTCGACGCCGAGGCGCTCGGCGCGCTGGGCAAACAATTGCGCAGCCGCTGCGGGGCGGGCGGCACCGTCAAGGATGGCGTGATCGAAATCCAGGGCGATCACTGCGAAGTGGTCCTGCAGGCATTATTGCAGGCCGGCCACGCGGCAAAGCGCAGCGGCGGCTAGCCTGCCGCCGCCCACCACACTTCTTATTTCGACAAGATTACCGGCGGCACCGCGGGTGCTTGCGCCGCCAGCCGCGCTTCGAGCGAGCTGATCTGCAATTCCAGCGCGTCGAGCTTGGCGCGGGTCTTGGCCAGCACCTGGGCCTGGATGTCGAATTCTTCGCGGGTGACCAGGTCGAGCTTGGAAAAGCCCTGGGTCATCATTGCCTTGACGTTTTTTTCGACGTCCTTGACCGGTGAATTGTCGATGGCCTGGCTGATCTTGCCCTGCAAATCGTTGAAGAAACTATTCATATCCATGGCAATCCTTGTAGTAACTATCGTTTGCACCAAATTGGTGCATTTATTGCGTTAAATCGGTGCGGCGGTTAGCGCGCGCTGTGCACCACGGCGAGCTGCGGGTGCAGGAACTGCCCATTTGGGACGAATAGGCGAAAAAACAAGCTTTGTGGCGCGCTTTGGCGTCCCTGTCGGGCTGGCATGCAATCTGCTAAAGAACTGATGTCCAAACGTTTTACTGATTTCACCATCAATTCTAAACCGCCATCGCATCACACGATTCAATTCACTAGGGATTGTCATGAAAAAACTGAATACACAGTTGAAACTTGTCGCAGCGCTCGGTCTGGTCTTCACCGCCCTGACCTCCACCACTGCCCGTGCGGAAGATGCTCCCAAGCCCGATAACGAAGTGAGCTTCAACGCGGCGCTGACCAGCGATTACCGCTACCGCGGCATTTCGCAGTCGCGTTTGAAACCGGCCTTGCAAGGCGGCGCCGACTACGTCAACAATCCAAGCGGCTTTTATGCCGGTACCTGGTTGTCGACCATCAAGTGGATCAAGGATGCCGGCGGTGACGGCAATATCGAATGGGACATCTACGGCGGCAAGAAGGGCGAAATCGCCCCGGGCGTGACCTATGACGTGGGCGGCCTCTACTATTTCTACCCGTCCAACAGCCTGGCGACCAGCGCCAACACTTTCGAGCTGTACGGCCAGCTCGGCTACGGTCCCGGCTACATCAAGTACTCGCATTCGACCACCAATCTGTTCGGCACCGCCGACAGCAAGGGCAGCGGCTACCTCGACATCGGCGCCAACGTGGAACTGGCGCCAAGCTGGATGCTCAACCTGCACGCCGGCCGCCAGAACGTGAAACACAACGGCGCCTATTCGTACACCGACTACAAGGTCGGCGTGACCAAGGATTTCGGCTTTGCGTCGGTCTCGCTGGCGGCCATCTACGCCGATACCGAGGCCTATGTCAGCCCGTCCGGCAAGAATCTCGGTCGTACCGGCGCCGTATTGAGCGTCTCCAAAACCTTCTGAGTGAGCTTCCCATGAAACTGATTACCGCAATCATCAAACCGTTCAAGCTCGACGAGGTGCGCGAAGCCCTCTCGGCGATCAACGTGCAAGGTATTACCGTCACCGAGGTCAAGGGTTTTGGACGCCAAAAAGGCCACACCGAGCTGTACCGTGGCGCTGAATACGTGGTCGATTTCCTGCCGAAGACCAAGATCGAAGCGGCCGTCGACGACGCCATCGTCGATCAAGCCATCGAGGCGATCGAAAAAGCCGCCCGCACCGGAAAGATTGGCGACGGCAAGATTTTCGTCTATAACCTGGAACAGGTCATCCGTATCCGTACCGGCGAGACCGGCAACGACGCACTTTAAGGGGAACATCCGATGAATTACACCTTGAAAAAATGGCTGGCCGGCATGGCCATGGCCGTCTCCCTGTGCGGCGCCCTGAACGCCTCCGCCCAGGACGCGGCCAAGCCAGCCGGCGCCGCCACCGCCACCGCTCCCGCGGCAGTGACGACGGTGCCGGTGGCCGACCCGGCTGCCGCGCCGACCGCCGC
>JAQGNM010000019.1 GCA_028291845.1 Massilia sp.
TTTTGAACGGTCAACGCCTGGCGCTTGGCAAGGAAGAGGTCGATGTCCCAGCCGAGCCGGGCAGGGTGCGGGTTTATCTGGGCGCCAAGTTGCTTGGAACGGCACAGCTGCAGGAGTACGCGATCCTGGCGCCAGAACGGTTGATTGCTTTTCAGCCGTAAAATATTTCATCCAGGCGGCGGGATATAAGGGGTTGGATTTTCGCTCAGCGCTCCGGACCCTTTATAGCTGATGGAACGGCAAGCCCTTGAAATTACGTACCTTTTCCCCCGATGCAATGCATTTCAAGCGATAGCGTGCTATACTCGTCGGTTACCGCATTTCGATTCACCGTACATCCTCGTACACCGCGCGTCTTCACGCGCCTTCTTCACGCTCAGTTCATCACGACATGTCTACTCAAAAACGTGCAATTCGTAACATCGCCATCATCGCCCACGTCGATCACGGCAAAACCACCCTGGTCGACCAGCTGCTGCGTCAGTCCGGCACCTTCCGCGAAAACCAGCAGGTCGACACCCGCGTGATGGACTCGAACGATCTCGAGAAAGAACGCGGCATTACCATTCTGTCGAAGAACTGCGCCGTCGAATACGAAGGCACCCACATCAATATCGTCGACACCCCGGGCCACGCCGACTTCGGCGGTGAGGTCGAGCGCGTGCTGTCGATGGTCGACTCGGTGCTGCTGCTGATCGATGCCCAGGAAGGCCCGATGCCGCAGACCCGCTTCGTCACCCGCAAAGCGCTGGCGCTGGGCTTGAAGCCGATCGTCGTCGTCAACAAGGTCGACCGTCCGGGCGCGCGCCCTGACTGGGCCATCACCCAGACTTGAGAATTGATCGACAAGCTCGGCGCGACCGATGAGCAGCTCGACTTCCCGATCGTCTACGCCTCGGGCCTGAACGGCTACGCCGGCCTGACCGAAGACGTCCGTGACGGCGACATGAAGCCGCTGTTCGACGCCATCCTGGAACACGTGCCTGTGCGCGACGACAATCCGGACGGCCCGCTGCAGATGCAAGTCACCTCGCTCGACTACTCGTCGTACGTCGGTAAGATCGGCATCGGCCGCGTCAACCGCGGCCGCGTGAAAACCGGCATGGACGTCATCGTCCTGAACGGTCCGGATTCGATCCCGGTCAAGGGCCGCATCAACCAGGTGCTGAACTTTAAAGGTCTCGAGCGCGTCATCGTCGACGAAGCCGTCGCCGGCGACATCGTCTTGATCAACGGTATCGAAGAAATCGGCATCGGCTCGACCGTGTGCGCACCGGACACCCCGGAAGCGCTGCCGATGCTGACCGTCGACGAGCCTACCCTGACGATGAACTTCATGGTCAACAACTCGCCACTGGCCGGCCGTGAAGGCAAATTCGTCACCAGCCGCCAGCTGCGCGACCGCCTTGACCGCGAACTGAAAGCCAACGTCGCCCTGCGCGTGGCGCCGACCGACGACGACACCGTGTTCGAAGTATCCGGCCGCGGCGAATTGCACCTGACGATTTTGATCGAAAACATGCGTCGCGAAGGTTTTGAAATGGCCGTCTCGCGTCCGCGCGTGGTCTACAAGATGGTCGATGGCGTGCGCCACGAGCCGTTCGAAAACCTTTCCGTCGATGTCGAAGAAGCCAACCAGGGCGGCGTCATGGAAGAACTGGGCCGCCGCCGTGGCGACCTGCAGAACATGGAATCGGACGGCAAGGGCCGCGTGCGTCTCGAGTACCGCATTCCTGCCCGCGGCCTGATCGGCTTCCAGGGCGAGTTCATGACCTTGACCCGCGGCACCGGCTTGATGAGCCATGTGTTCGACGCTTACGGTCCTGTCGACAACACCCGCGGTGAAATGGCCGGCCGCCGCAACGGCGTGCTGATCTCGCAAGACGACGGCGCCGCTGTTGCCTACGCCATCTGGAAACTGCAGGACCGCGGCCGCATGTTCGTCGTCCACAACGATCCAGTCTACGAAGGCATGATCATCGGCATCCACTCGCGCGATAACGACCTGGTCGTCAACCCGATCAAGGGCAAGCAGCTGACCAACGTGCGTTCGTCCGGTACCGACGAAGCGGTGCGCCTGGTGCCGCCAGTGCAGATGTCGCTCGAATACGCCGTGGAATTCATCGCCGACGACGAGCTGGTCGAAATCACCCCGAAATCGATCCGCCTGCGCAAGCGCTACTTGAAAGAGCATGAGCGCAAGAAGGCCAACCGCGAAGCGTAAGCTTCCGGTTTCAAACGGAAAGCCCGCGAAAGCGGGCTTTTTTTCGTCCGTCGACCATGCGGAGCACCGTTACCGACGGCGACGCCGGGCCGCGCCACCAGCAAGCTCGACCGAGCTACGCACCAACATTTCGGCCAGCATGGAACCATTCGGGCACAGGAGTGTCCAAGCGCCTTTGGCGGACAAGGTATGCGACTTAGCGATTTTCTTCGTAGCAATGTCGAGCTCATACTCAAGCAGTGGGACGAGTTTGCCAGGAAGATTTATCCTATCGACAATTTCAGTTTGGAAATGTTGCGCGACCATGCGCGCGGCATCGTCGATGCCATCGCAAGCGACCTCGAGAGCGCCGGCAGCGAGCTGCAAGGGCTGCCCGAATCGTGTGGCAAGGGGCCGCAGGCGCCGCTGTTGACCGCAGCGGAAATGCACGGTTCCGCACGTTTCGCGCAAGGATGCGACGTCAACCAGGCAATTGCCGAGTTCAGAGCGCTGCGCGCCAGCGTACTGCGCCTGTATCGGGACAACCTTGCCCTGCCGCCCGCCCAGGCCGACGACATCAGCCGTTTCAACGACGCGGTCGACCGGGCCGTGGCGGGGTCGCTGGCAAGCTTCACCGAACTGAAAAACCGCCAGACCCGCTTGCTCGAGGTGCTTCTGGCGAATTCGCCTGATTTGAATTACATCGTGGAACCCGACGGCAATTTGCTCTACGCAAACAAATCCTTTGCCGACGTCTTTGGCAAGTCGCCGGCGGAGTTGATAGGGATGAATTTTTTCGTGCTGTGCGCCCCGTTCATCGACGATATCGACAAACGCATCCGCAAGGTCGTGGCCAACCGCAAGACCTATCGTAACGAAATGTCCACCGGTTCCGTCATGGACGATGGCCGCACCTTCGAGTACCTGCTGGTGCCGGTACTGAACCGGTCAGGCCGCTGCGAAGCGGTTGCCGGCAGTGCCCGCGACATTACCGAGCGTAAAGCCGCCGAAGAACGGGTGCGGCGCAGCGCCAATTACGACAGCCTGACCGATCTGGCGAACCGCAGCCTGTTTCGCGAACGGCTCCGGCACGAACTCAAGCATGCTGCGCGCAACCGGCTGATTTTGAGTTTGCTTTTTATCGACCTCGACCGGTTCAAGGAGGTCAATGACGACCTCGGTCATGCTGCCGGCGACCAGTTGCTCAAGCAGGCCGCCAGCCGCATCAGTGGCTGCGTGCGCGACACCGATACGGTTGCGCGGCTCGGCGGTGACGAGTTTACCGTCATCCTGACCGATGTGACCGACCCCGCCCACATCGACAACATCGCCGCCGAGATTATCCGCGAGCTGCGCCGCCCCTTCGCGCTCGACCTCGGCGAGGCCGGCATTTCGGCAAGCCTCGGCATCAGCTTGTATCCGGTCGACGGCAACACCGCCGACGAGCTGGTAAGTAGCGCCGATGAAGCGATGTACGCCGCCAAGAATGCCGGGCGGGATCAATACCGCTTTTTCACCGCGGAGATGCGGGGGCACACGCCAAGGATTCGCTGTGCAGGGCATAACGCAAAACCGAACAGTTGACGCGCATCACCAACCAAAAATTTTTAGTCATAGCAGTAGTACAGCGTCATGTCGCCTTCCTTGATTCAGGCCGGCGTGCGAACCAGTCGGTGTACCAATAGTTTTCGCTTTACGGCGAATTTTAGTATGAGTACACTTAAAGGATGGACTCAACAATCGCAAACGATGAACGTCGCGAGTTTAGTGTTCGGCTGGCATCGGCCATGAGAGCAATAGGGTGTATTCTTTCAGCGACCGCGCTTACCCGAGAATTCAATCCGCGCGCGGACGGGGCGGCGGTTTCCACGCAAGCTGCCCGAAAATGGCTGCGCGGCGAGGCAATCCCGACGCAGGAACGTGTGCATGTGCTTGCCAGATGGCTGCGCGTTTCGCCTGAATGGCTGCGATTTGGGGACGGCAGTGAAGCCCATGGTTCTGCTAACGACGCATTGAATTTGCCGCTGGACCACATAGTGTTGCTCAACAATTTCCAAAGACTGGATGAGCGGTCGCAGTCCGTGGTCAACGATCTCGTGCTGTCGCTGTTAAAGCATCACTCGCTGCGAACCTGAATCAAATAGCGCAACTGTGCTACTGGCGCGGCTCGATGCCGAGCTCGCCCTCGAACGCAAGCAGATTGCGTACCGTCGCGACCACCGAATCCGGGTTCAGGCTGATCGAATCAATTCCCAGTTCCACCAGATAACGGGCCATCTGCGGATAATCGGATGGCGCCTGTCCGCAGATGCCGACATGGCGCCCGTTGCGTCTGGCGCCCACGATCGCCTGGCGCAGCATCTCGAGCACGCCCGGGTCGAGCTCATCGAAGTCGAAAGCCACGATCTCGGAGTCACGGTCGACGCCCAGCACCAACTGGGTCAGGTCGTTGGAGCCGATCGAAAAGCCGTCGAACAGGCGGGCGAAGGCGTCCACCTGGATGACGTTGTTGGGGATCTCGCTCATCACGAACACTTCCAGTCCATCCTTGCCGCGCTCCAGTCCATGCTGCGCCATCATGGCCAGGACATCCTCGGCTTCCTTCACGCGCCTGCAGAAGGGGATCATCAGGCGCACGTTCGGCAGCCCCATTTCCTCGCGCACGCGCCTCATGGCCCGGCATTCGAGCGCGAAACCCTCGGCGTAGGCCGGATGCGAGTAACGCGCCGCGCCACGAAACCCCAGCATCGGGTTCGCTTCCAGCGGCTCGAAGAAGGAGCCTCCCATCAGGCTGGCATATTCGTTGGTCTTGAAGTCGGACATCCTCACAATGACCGGCTTCGGGTAGAACGCCGCGGCGATGGTGCCGACACCTTCGGACAGCTCGCGCACGAAAAAATCCGCCGGTGACGGGTCATTGCGGGTGAGGCGCTCGATGTCGGCGCGCACCGCCGCATCCTGGACTTTTTCCGGATGCACCAGCGCCATCGGATGAATGCGGATCTGCTCGGCGACGATGAATTCGATGCGCGCCAGGCCGACGCCATCGTTCGGCAGGAAGCACGTCTGGAAAGCGATATCCGGGTTGCCGATATTGACCATCAGGTGCGTGCGCGGCATCGGCAAGCCTGACAGGTCGGTGCTGGTCTTGCGAAACGGCACACAACCGGCGTACACGTAGCCGACATCGCCCTCGGCGCACGACACCGTCACCGTGTCGCCGGTGCGGATCGCCTCGGTCGCGCGCTGGCAGCCGACCAGCGCCGGCACCCCGATCTCGCGCGCCACGATCGCCGCGTGGCAGGTGCGGCCGCCACGGTTGGTGACCACGCCGGCGGCCATCTTCATGACGGTGCCCCAGTCAGGCATCGTCGTTTCGGCCACCAGGATCTCGCCCGGCTGGAACTGGCCGAGCTGGCTGACGTCGGCGATCACCCGTGCCTTGCCCGATGCGATCCTGGTGCCGACCGCGCGCCCGGATACCAGCGCCTCGCCCTTGCTGTCGAGCCGGTACTCATCGATCACGGTGCCGGACTGGCGCGAGGCAACCGTCTCGGGCCGCGCCTGCACCACGTAGAGCAAGCCGTCGATGCCGTCACGCGCCCACTCGATGTCCATCGGCTCCGGATGCCCGGCCTTGGCGCTGTAGTGTTCCTCGATGCGCAAGGCCGCCTCGGCCAATTCGAGCACGCCGGCGTCGTCCAGGCAAAAGCGCGCGCGCGCGTCCTCGGCGGTCGGTTCGTTGCGCGTGGTTGCGGCGCCGCCGGCAATCGCATACGTCATCGACATTTCCTTGCCGCCGAGGCGGCGCCGCAGCACGCTGCGCTTGCCGTCGCGCAGGGCGGGCTTGAACACGTAAAATTCATCCGGGTCGACCGTACCTTGCACGACGTTCTCGCCCAGGCCATAAGCGCCGGTCACGAAAACGACGTCGCGAAAGCCGGTTTCGGTGTCGAGGGTAAAGATGACGCCGGAACAGGCGAGGTCCGAGCGGACCATTTTCATGACCCCCACCGACAGGTAGACCTTGAAGTGGTCGAAACCGTTTTCGATGCGGTAGGCCAGCGCGCGGTCCATGAACAGGCTGGCGAAGCAGCGCCGGATACTGTCGAGCAGCGCCGCCTCGCCGCCTACGTTCAGATAGGTTTCATGCTGGCCGGCAAAGCTGGCTCCCGGCAGGTCCTCCGCCGTGGCGGAGCTGCGCACGGCGACGGTCAGCTCTGGCCCATATTGCTCGCGCAGCGTGCGCCACGCCCGCAGGATCGCGTCCTCGAGCGCGGAAGGCAGCGGCGCAGCGTACACGATGGCGCGCGCCGCTGCCGCCCGTCGCGCCAGGTCCTGTACATCGGCGGGATCGATGCCGTCGAGTGCCGCGTGCAGGCCTTCCCATGCGTTGGCGTGATCGAGTATCGCCTTGTAGGCGGCGGCAGTAATGGCAAAGCCGTTCGGCACGCGCACGCCGCGGCTGCCGAGCTCGCGGTACATTTCGCCGAGGGAGGCATTCTTGCCACCCACCAAAGCCACATCGGCAATACCTAACTCGGAAAACCAACGGATGAATTCGTTTGACGTATCCATGAGCTTGCCTCCTGGCAGGCGTCGGCTGTCAATCCATGGTAGCAGAAGCTTCGCCGGTGGGCAGAGACGCCGGTATCCGCGATTGCACTCCGGTGGTCGCCCGCGGGCAGGTTCAGGCCGACACCAGGTCCGTGTGCCCGAAACCTTTCGAGTAGTCGATCACCGACACCATCGTCGGCCGGATGCGCAGGAACACCACCTCGGCGGCCATGTCCGGGCCGACCCAGGCCGACACTTGCGGGAAGCGCCGCTCGAGACTGGCGCGCGCCAGCTCGGCGTCGGCAGGATCGTCGAGGATCTCGGCCAGTGCGCTCATCGACAGGCCCTTGATGTCGCGCCAGTCGTCGTACGGCAGGTTGATGGTCAGCGACACCTTGCCGTTCGCATGGATGTTGGCGGCTTTCTGGCTGCCGCGGCCGATGCCGACGAACAGCACCATGTCCTCGTGCGCAAAGCTGACCGTGGTCGCCTGCGGGTAACCGTCGGGACGGATCGTTGCCAGGGTCAGATCCCTGGCGCAGTCGAGAACCTGCATGGTGAATGCGTGCTGCGCCTGGTCCATGGTTTTCTCCGGTGGTTCGGGCCGCGCCCTGGGGGAGCGTCTTGTTCGAGTGTATCCCTGCCGGGCGTTCTTGACAAATGCTTCGACGCCGCGCGTGCGCGGGCCCTCAGTGGGCCATCAGTGCCGGCAGGTTCATCCGCCGCAAAATGGTCCGGCTGACGCCGCCGAGCAACAGTTCCCGAAACCGCGAATGGCCGTAGCATCCCATGACCAGCAGTTCGGTCCCCAAAGTATTCGCCAGCGCAAGCAGGGTGTCGGCGGCATCGCCGTGCGTACTCTGCTGCCGGATATGCACGCTGACGCCATGCCGGGCAAGAAACGATGCCAGATCCGGCCCTCCCGCCGCGGCGCGCTGCGAGCCGGAATGGTCATCATCCAGAATGGCCACCTCGACTTCGCGGGCGCGCACCAGGAAGGGCAGCGCCTGGCGCACCGCGCGCGCTGCTTGCGGACTGGCGTTCCAGGCCAGCAGCACGCGCTCGAACGCGCCGGCGCTGCTTCCTGAGCAGGGCCTTACCATCACCGCACAGGGCGCATTCAACACGACGTAATCAGTGACCGACGCTTCGGCCTGGTGGTGGGCCGGATCGCGCTGGCTGACGATCACCAGATCGGCATACATCGCCTGGGTGGCCAGGGCGTTGCCGGGATCGTCGTCGCCGACCCGGTGTTCGAACGACGCCACGCCAGCCTGCCGGACAAGGGCGTCGAACTGCGCGGCGCGCTGCTGTGCGTCGTCACGCAATTGCTCGAAGAGCGGTGTCAGGTCGCCCAGTTCCGCACCTGGCACTGACATTTGACGGATAAAGGCGGCGATACCGGTCTGGGTGATGCCGACCAGGTGCGCTTGCTGCACGTTCGCGACCCGCGCTGCGAATTCGATGCAGTCAAGCATTCTGTCGGATTGGTCTATATGAACAAGAATGGTCTTGCAGTCCATGGCATGCTCCTCGATTCCGATGCCGGTGAGTCGGCGCTTAGCGGGCTTTACTGCCAGCCGAAGCGGCTGATGTAATAACGCTTCATCAATGTGGTAAGCACGAAATAACCGAGCAGGATGGCGGCCAGCCAACCAAAGTATGCTGGCGGCAGCGCTTGCAGCTTGAAGTAGGGCGCCAGCGCGCCCATCGGCAGATACAGTCCGATGGTCATGACGGCCGCCGTCATCGCCAGCAGCGGCGCCGCGGCGCGGCTCTGTACGAACGGCAGCCTGGGCGTGCGGATCAGGTGCACCACCAGCGTTTGTGTCAGCAGACCGACCACGAACCAGCCCGACTGGAACAGCGCCTGGCGCGCCAGCGTGTTGGCCGCGAACACCCACCACATCACGGCGAAGGTGACGATGTCGAACACCGAGCTGATCGGCCCGAAGAACAGCATGAAGCGGCCGATGTCCTGCGGATTCCACTGCAGCGGCTTGTCGACCAGCTCGGCGTCGACCTTGTCGAAAGGGATGCCGGTCTGCGACACGTCGTACAGCAGGTTCTGTACCAGCAGTTGCAGGGGCAACATCGGCAGGAACGGCAGCGCGGCGCTGGCCACCAGCACCGACAGCACGTTGCCGAAATTCGAACTGGCCGTCATGCGAATGTACTTGAGCATGTTGGAGAAGGTGGTGCGGCCCTCGATCAAGCCTTCGTCGAGCACCAGCAGGCTCTTTTCGAGGATGATGATGTCGGCCGCCTCCCTGGCGATGTCGACCGCGGTGTCGACCGAGATGCCGATATCGGCGGCGCGCAGGGCCGGCGCGTCGTTGATGCCGTCGCCCATGAAGCCGACCACGTGGCAGCGCGCACGCAGCGCGCGCACGATGCGTTCCTTGTGCAAGGGCGCCAGCCTGGCGAACCGATGATACCGTTCGACAGCGTCTTGCAGAGCGGCATCGTCCATGCTCTCCACCTGCGCACCGAGCAATACCGGCGCCGCCGCCAGGCCGACCTGGGTACAGACGTGGGCCGTGACGAATTCGTTGTCGCCGGTGAGGACCTTGACACGGATGCCGTGCGCCGCCAGCGCCTTCAAGGCCGGTGCCGCCGAATCCTTGGGTGGGTCGAGGAAGGCGATGAAGCCGACCAGCGTGAGCCCGGCTTCGTCGGCCACGGCATACGTGGTCTGGGTCGGCGGCAGTTCCTTCATCGCCACCGCGACCACCCGCAGACCTTCGGCGCCGAGCTCTTGCGTGTAGGACCGCAGGCGCGCCAGCGCGCCTGCGTCGAGCGGCAGGTCGGACGGCAGGTCGGACGGCGGCTGGCCGTCCGCCACCGGCGCCGCGCGCGCCCGGGTGCAGACCGACAATACCTCGTCCACCGCGCCCTTGCAGATCAGTTCGTGATGGTCGTCGCGCTCGCAGACGATGACCGACATGCGCCGGCGTTCGAAATCGAAAGGGATTTCGTCGATCTTGCGATAGTCTTCTTCGAGCTTGAGCTCGGTGGCCAGTTCCATGTGCTCCAGCACGGCGTGGTCGAGCAGGTTCTTCAGGCCGGTCTGGTAGTAGCTGTTGAGGAAGGCGAAGTTCAGCACCTCGGCCGAGGCGCGGCCCCAGGCGTCGGTGCTGCGCGCCACCGCGATCCTGTCCTGCGTCAGCGTGCCGGTCTTGTCGGTGCACAGCACGTCCATGGCGCCGAAGTTCTGGATCGCATCCAGGCGCTTGACCACCACCTTCTTGCGCGAGAGCGACACCGCACCCCTTGCCAGCGTCGACGTCACGATCATCGGCAGCATTTCCGGGGTCAGGCCGACCGCCACCGACAGCGAAAACAGCGAAGCCTCGAACCAGTTGCCCTTGGTCCAGCCGTTGATGAGAAACACGATGGGGACCATCACCGCGCCGAAGCGGATCAGCAGCCAGCTGACGCTGTTGACGCCCGCCTGGAATGCGTTCGATCCGGCATCCACCGCGATGGCGCTGGCGGCCAGCGTGCCGAAGTAGGTGCGCGGCCCGGTCGCCAGCACCAGCGCCGTGGCGGCGCCTGAAACGACGCTGGTGCCCATGAAGGCCAGGTCGCGCTCTTCCAGCGGGGTGGGCGCGGCGGCGCCGCGGTCGACGAATTTTTCCACCGGCGCCGACTCCCCGGTCATCGCCGACTGCCCGACGAACAGGTCGCGCGCCGTCACTATGCGGCAATCGGCAGGGATCATGTCGCCGGCCGACAAGGCGACCAGGTCGCCGGCCACCAGCTCGCGCACCGGCACTTCGCGGCGGGCGGGAACCTCGGCAGCGCCATCGGCCTGGCGGATCACGGTGGCGGTATTGCCGACCAGCGAACGCAGGCTTTCGGCGGCCTTGTGCGAGCGGCCTTCCTGGATGAAGCGCATCAGGGTGCTGAGGATCACCATCAGGGTGACGACCAGCATGGCCTTGGCGTCGCCGCTCAGCCACGACAGTGCCGCCAGCACCGTCAGCAGCAGATTGAACGGGTTGAGGTAACACTGCCACAGGCGCAGCCAGCCGGGCACGGGCTTTTCGTGGCTGACTTCGTTGGGGCCGTCGCGCGCCAGACGCTGCGCCGCATCGCTGGCCGCCAGACCTTGTTCGCCCGCGCCCAAGCGTGCCATCAACTCGGCCGGCGACGCGGCGGCGGCGCGCAGCAGCTTGGCGCTCAGGTGCGAAGGCGCGGTTGCCGCCTGACCGGCGCTCAGTGAGCCGGGTGAGCCGAGCATCGGGCCGCGGCCGAAATGCCTGCGCACCCGGCGCCGCCGCAGGAAGGTGCTGAAATCCTCGGTAAATATCCGCGCCGCCTTGCCCAGCAAGCCGGCAGCGGCGCGCGCGGCGACCGCGGGTGGGCGCAGCTCCTGCAACAACTCCGGCGGCGTATTCATCGTGCCGTCCCCCTGACGATGTCGGAGGGTTCAATCGTCATAGCTGTTCTCGATGCGTCAATGCGCCAGCAGCACCGGAATGTTCGCCTCGGCCAATACCGTGCGGCTGGCGCCACCCAGGCACAACTCGCGGAACCTGGTGTGACCGAAGCAGCCCATGACCAACACCTCGCAGCGCAGCTCGCGCGCCATCGACAGCAGTTCATGTCCGGCATCGTGCTGCTGTACGCGCAGCATGATTTGCGCCGTCACGCCGTGGCGGGCGAGGAAATTGACCAGGTCGGGCTGCTCGGCCATCGACCCTGCTTCGTCCGCATCGGGCGCGGCCAGCGTTGCCACGATGACCTCGCTCGCGCGCCGCAACATGGGGATCGACGCGCTCAGTGCGCAAGACGCTTCCTTGCTGCCGTCCCAGGCGACCAGCACCTTGGGTGCAACCAGCGGCAGCGGATCCGCGCGCGGTACCACGAGGACCGGGCGGGCACTGTTCAGGATGACGTACTCGGGCAGGCGAACCGCCGTGTCCGGCGTCGACTCGGCGGAGTCGTCCTGGCTGACCACGGCCAGATCGGCGAAGCGTGCAAGCAGCGCCAGTCCGTCGGCGGCCTGGTCGTACACCAGACGTGTGTCGTGCGGCACCTGCATCGTGGTGGCGATCGCTTCGAACCTGGCAAGCGCCCGCTTTGCATTGTCCGACAGGGGATCGAAGCAGCTGGCGCCGAGCGTTGCCGGCGGCGCAGCGTCACCGTTTGGGAACATGGTGCGGGATACGCCGAGCATCGCCGCACCCACCAGGTGGGAACCGTGGGCGTGCGCCAGGCTGGCAGCGTAGCGCATGCGCGCCGGGGCGTGGGACGACAGGTCGACATGCACGAGGATAGTCTTGAACATGATGGGGGCCTCCTTGAAAATGCGCTGGTGGCGCTGGTGGCACCTCGCTAGTGCGCGAACAGTACCGGCATGGTCATCGCTCGCAGGATGGTCGCGGTGACGCCATGCGTGAGCACTTCGCGCAGGCGCGAGTGGCCGTAGCCGCCCGTCACCAGCAGGGTTGCTTGCATGTCGCTGGCGGCCGACAGCAAGGCCTCACCGATGTTTTGCGGGCGCGGCCGGTGAACGCTGCAGCCTGCGACCGCGACTCCTTGAAGCCGCAAATAGCTCGCCAGTCGTTCGCAGGCATCGCCTTCGGCAGGGTCGGCGTCCTCAGCGTCGAACGCCATCACGGACACCGAACGCGCCGCCCGCAGCAGGGGCAGGGCGGCGCTGACCGCACGGGTCGCTTCGACGCTGCCATCCCATGCCACCAGGGCATTGCCATCCAGACCTTGTGAATGGCCGGTACAAGGGACCACCAGCACCGGGCGGCCGGTGCTCAGGAACAGGTATTCCGGCAGGTCGGGCGGCACGCTGGGAACGACCTGGCTGCGATCGGCCTGGCCGACCACCACCAGGTCGCAATAACGTGCCTGCAGCGCCATGCCGGCCGCGGCTTCGTCATCGATCAGGCGCGGCTCCCAGGACCCGATCCCTGCTTCGAGCGCAAGGCGTTCGAAGCGCGCCAGGGCGGCTGCGGCGTCGTGCCGAAGCGCCGCACAGCGCGCAGCCAGCAGATCGCCGCCGGCAGTCATCGCTGCCGCAGGCAGGAAGCGCGAGATACCGCTGAGCGCGCTGCCTACCAGGTGAGCGTCGTTGTCGCGCGCCAGGCGCGCAGCGAGTCGCATGCGGTCGTCCGCTGCCGGATCCGAACCGGCATGGACGAGGATCGTCTTGTAGCGCATGGGCGCACCAGGTGGCGTGGTGGATGGATATCCGAGAATAGCTCAGGGTATCCCGCATAGCCAGAGTAAATCGCCTTTACAAACATTAGGTGAAAGTATTTTGATGTGGGTCAAACAGGCTGCACTCTTCCAGGGCTAGGCTGCGCGGTAACTCAATACGGCGGGCCTGACAGATGAGCGTACGCAATCTGAATTATTTCTTCTCGCCGCAGTCGGTGGCGGTGATCGGCGCATCGGAGCGACCCGGCAGTGTCGGCGCCACGGTGCTTGCCAACCTGACCAGCGCCGGCTTTCGCGGCGCCATCTGGCCGGTCAACCCCAAGTACCGCGTGCTCGCCGGCCTGCCTGTCTATCGCGATGCGAGCGACTTGCCGCAGGCACCGGAGCTGGCGGTGATCTGCACCCCGGCCGCCACCGTGCCGAAGATCATCGATACCCTGGGCGCACGCGGATGCAAGGCTGCGGTGGTGCTCAGCGCCGGGCTGGACGCACAGGGGGCCGGCCAGGCCACGCTGCGCCAGGCGATGCTGGACGCGGCCCGCCCGCACCTGCTGCGCATCCTCGGTCCGAACTGCGTCGGCCTGCTGGTACCCGGCTGGGGCTTGAACGCCAGTTTCGCGCCGGTGGCCGCGCTGCCTGGACGGCTTGCCTTCGTCGCGCAGTCGGGCGCGCTGGTCACCGCGGTGCTCGACTGGGCCGCTTCGCGCCGGATCGGCTTTTCGTGCTTCGTGTCGCTGGGCGACGGCAGCGACGTCGACCTGGGCGACCTGCTCGACTACCTGGCCGGCGACCCGGCAACCGACGCCATTTTGCTGTATGCCGAGTCGGTACGGCAGGCGCGCAAATTCATGTCGGCGGCGCGCAGCGCGGCGCGCGCCAAGCCGACCGTGATCGTCAAGGCCGGCCGGGTGGCCGAGGCCGCCCACGCCGCCTTCAGCCACACCGGGGCGCTGGCCGGCGCCGACCTGGTCTACGACGCCGCGCTGCGCCGTGCCGGCATGCTGCGCGTGTACTCGACCGCCGAACTGTTCGACGCGGTGGCGATCCTCGCCCAGCCGCGCCGTCCTGCCGGCGCGCGCCTGGCGATCCTGACCAACGGCGGCGGCCCGGGTGTGATGGCAACCGACGCCCTCATCGCCGGCGGCGGCACGCTCGCGCAGTTGGCGCCGGCCACGCTGGAGCGCCTGTCCGGCCAGCTGCCGCCGACCTGGTCGCATGGCAACCCGGTCGACATCATCGGCGATGCCCCGGCCGAGCGCTATCGCCTGGCCCTGCAGGCGCTGCTCGATGAGCCCGGTGCCGACGCCGTGCTGCTGATCCATGCGCCCACCGCGATCGTGCCCAGCGCCGACATCGCGCGCGCCCTGCTGCCGCTGCTGCGCGGCGCGGCGCGGCCGGTGCTGTGCTGCTGGATGGGCGGCGCCAGCGTGGCGCAGGCGCGCAGCCTGTGCGCCGATGCCGGCCTGCCGATCTTCGACACCCCCGAGGAGGCGGTGCGCGGTTTCATGCAGCTGGTCGACTACCAGCGCAACCAGCGCATGCTGATGCAGGTGCCGACGGCGTCGACCCTGGCGCCGCCGGACCGGGCCGGCGCGCGCCGCCGCGTCTCCTCCCTGCTGGCCGATGGGGTGACAGCGGTCGGCGAAGCCGACGCCAAGGCGATCCTGGCGGCCTACGGCATCCCGGTGGTGGCCACCGAGGTCGTTCGCGACGAGGCCGGCGCCGTGGCGGCGGCGCGCCGTATCGGCTATCCGGTGGCCTTGAAGATCCTGTCGCCGGACATCAGCCACAAGACCGATGTCGGCGGTGTGGTGCTCGACCTGGGGAACGATGCCGAGCTGCAGCATGCAGTAGCGGCCATGTCCGCGCGCGTGCGCGCCGCGCGCCCGCAGGCGCGGTTGGCGGGCTTTACGGTACAGGCGATGGCGCGGCGCCCGCGCGCGCATGAACTGATCGCCGGCATCAGCACCGATCCCGTGTTCGGGCCGGTCGTCCTGTTCGGACAAGGCGGCGTCGCCGTCGAGGTGACCGCCGACCAGGCCATCGGACTGCCGCCCTTGAATCGCGTGCTTGCCGCCGACCTCGCAAGCAGAACGCGCGCCGCGCATCTCTTGGCAGGATTTCGCGACTTTCCGCGCGCCGACATGGACAGCCTGTACGATGTGCTGGTGCGGATCGGCCAACTGGCAGCCGACCTGCCGGAGCTGGCGGAACTGGACATCAACCCGCTGTTGGCCGACGACGCCGGCGTGGTGGCGCTCGATGCGCGCATGCGCCTGGCCCCGGCGCCGGCCGGCGCCGATCCGCTGGGCCGCCTTGCGATCCTGCCGTATCCCGAGCAACTCGAGCGGCGCGTCGACAGCGCGCTCGGGCCGCTGACCGTGCGCCCGATTCGCCCCGAGGACGCGGCCGCGCACGAAACCTTCTTCCGCGCTCTCAGCCCGGAGGACGTGCATTTCCGAATGTTCGGCATGATGCGCGAATTACCGCCATCTCAACTGGCGCGCTTCACCCAGATCGATTACGCCCGCGAGATGGCCTTCATCGCCAGCCGGCCAGGCGCGGATGGGGCAGGCGAAACGCTGGGCGTGGTGCGCGTCGTCATCGATCCGGACAATATCGCCGGAGAATTTGCGATCGTCGTGCGCTCCGACCTCAAGGGCTGCGGTCTGGGCCGGCTGCTGATGGCCTGCCTGCTCGACTACTGCCGCGCCCGCGGCCTGGCAGTGGTGCGGGGCATTGCGCTGGCCGAGAACGTACACATGCAGCGGCTCGCGCGCGCCGTCGGCTTTCAGCTGCAGCCCGAGGTGGACGGTTGTGTCGAGCTGGTGCTGACGCTGCCTGAAGCTGCCGCCCGGCCGGCGTGACCTTGAGGGGCAAGCCGCCGCCATGCTTGCCAGGAGGTTTTTCAGTCAAGGAATGGCCGCCCTGACGGCGCCGATGGCTGATCGCATTGTTGTTGACGAAGGAGCGATTTCACCGCTTCGAACCAGAATGTGGCAAGTAAAGTGGCAAGCAGCACGCTGCCGGCGGCGATCGATAGCATCTCCGGCGGCGGCAAGGCAAAGGCGAACAGTCGCGCGATCCGCGGCGTGGCCATTACCACGGCGAGCAGGATGACCGTCGATATGGCCACCCAGCTGAAGTAGCGGTTGAACGCGCGATGGCGCTGCCAGAATGGGGTGTCCCAACTGCGGTTCACGTGGATGAGCGCGATGGTGGAGAGCACCAGCACCGTGAATGTCATCGTGCGCGCGACGTCATCCGAATGCGCTGCGTGGCTGCTCCACACGTACACGGCGCACAGCACGGCCAGCAGGCCGGCGCCCTGCGATAGTCCCCTGAACAACACGGCGCGGTCGAACAGCCGGTCCTGCGCACGGCGTGGCTTGCCGCGCATCGTGTCTTGTTCCGGTTCCTCGGCCTCGAATACCAGCGAGCAGCTCGGGTCGATGATCAACTGCAGAAACAGGATATGGGCCGGCATCAGCACCAGCGGCCACCCAAGGATCACTGGCACGATCGACAGCCCGACGATCGGCACATGGACGGCGACCACGAAGGTGATCGCCTTGCGCAGGTTGGCGAAGATGCGCCGGCCATAACGCACCGCCGTGACGAGCGAGGAAAAATCGTCGTCGAGCAGAACCAGGCCGGCCGCCTCGCGGGCGACGTCGGTGCCGCGCGCGCCCATCGCGACGCCGATATGGGCCGCTTTCAGCGCCGGCGCGTCGTTGACGCCGTCGCCGGTCATGGCGACGATTTCACCATTGCGCCGGAACGCCTGCACCAGCCGCAGCTTGTGCTCCGGTTGTACGCGGCAGAAGATGTCTGTCGCCGCCAGGCGCAGGTCGAGCGCTGCATCGCTCAACATCGCAAGCTCGGCGCCGGTCATCAGGTTGCCGTCGGCCGGCAGTCCCGCCTGGCGCGCGATGGACAGGGCGGTGTTCGGGTGGTCGCCGGTAATCATCACCACACGCATGCCGGCCGCATGGCAGGCGGCGATGGCGCCAGGCACATCGGCACGTAACGGATCCTCCAGCCCGACCAGGCCGAGGAAGCGGAAATCGAAGTCGTGCTGGCTGTGCGGCAGTTCGCGCGCCGCGAACACCGCTCTCGCCACACCGATGACCCGCAGTCCGCCCGACGCCATGTGTGCGACCTGTGCGGCGATGCGCTCGCTCTGCCCGGCATCCAGATGGCACAAATCGACAATCGCTTCGGGAGCCCCCTTGGCGGCGATCATGCGTTCGCTCGAATCAGGCGATTGCCAGACCCGCGTCATGGCCAGCATCTGGCGCGACAAGGGATAGTCGTCGACCAGGGTCCAGTCCCGGTGCAAATGCTCGGTGTCGGCGAGCAGCTTCTGGCCGGCTTCGACAATGGCCGTTTCCATCGGGTCGAAGGCGCGCCGGTGGCTGGCCAGCACCGCGTACTCGAGCAGGCTATGAAAGGTTTCCGGGAAGGTTTCCAAAAACGCGCGGTGCGCTTCATTGGCGACGGCGTATTGCGCGCCTTCGCACCAGAGCGTGCGGACGATCATGTGGTTGGTGGTCAGCGTCCCGGTCTTGTCGACGCACAGTACGGTCGTGGCGCCCAGCAGTTCGACAGCCGGAACGTTTCGAGCCAACACGTGTTGCCCCGACAAGCGCCAGGCGCCGAGCCCCAGGAACAGCGTCAGAATGACCGGCAGCTCCTCGGGAATGAGCGCCATCGCCAGGGTCAGTCCTGCCAGCAAGGCATGCAGCCAGTCGCCGCGAAGTATTCCATAGCCGAGTGCCAACAACGCGGCAAGCGCAATTCCCGCCAGTGCCACGAAATTCACGATACGCCGCGTTTCGGCTTGAATCGGCGTACTTTCCCCGCCCAGCGCCGCCAGCGACCTGCCGATCTGGCCAAGCGCGCTACGCTCGCCGGTGGCGACGACTTCGCCGCGCGCCGTGCCTTGCGTCACCAATGTCCCCGATAACGCGTTGCTGCCGGCATCTTCACCCGGCGCCGCCACCATTGAGGCAGGCGTCGATGCGGCATGTTTGGCGACCGGCGCCGATTCCCCCGTCAGCATCGACTCGTCGATCATCAGGTTCGACGATTCGTGCAAGCGCATATCGGCTGGCACACGGTCGCCTTCGGCCAGCAGGACCATGTCGCCGCGTACCAGTTCGCGGCCGGGAATCCTGCGCTCCCGGCCGTAGCGCACGACCAGCGCACGCGGACTCGACAGATCGCGCAAGGCATCCAGCGACCGTTCGGTGCGGCGCTCCTGGGTGAAGGTAATGCCGATCACCACAAACACGAAAGCGAGCAGCATCAGCGCTTCCTGGCGGTCGCCCAATATCATGTAAACGCCGCCGCAGGCCACCAGCAAGAGGAACATCGGCTCGAGGACGACATCGCGCAGCAGGCATAGCACGCTGCGCGGCTTCGATGCCGGCAGTTCATTGGCGCCTTCATCGCGCAAGCGGCGCGCCGCCTCCTCGTCGGCAAGTCCTTGAAGCCGACCAGGCAGCGTATCCACCCTACTTGCCGAGTTGGGTACGTAAAGTGTCGATTTGTTTTTGATGGGCGAGGACGGTCCGATATTCCGCGTTGGCGAAATGCCTCACGTCAGGATCGACAGCCTTATGCATCGTCTGGCCGTTTTCCTCGACGTCGTCCTTATGGTCCTTTGCCTCGTATTCCACATATTCGCGGTCGAAGCCGGCCCCGGACAGCCTGGTCAGCTTGTCGATTTCCTGGCGTTGTTTATCATTGGGGGTGTCGGGCAGCGTCAATTGCTTTCGGCTTGCCAACTGCCGCAAGTTCTGCAAGTCCTTGCCATGGTCGTCCACCATGCGCTTGCCGAACTGCTTGACCCGCTCGTCTGCGGCCTGCTTCTGTGCCAATTCGCCCATTTTGACTTCGGCCATGATGCCCTGAGCGGTGTTGTGGAGATATTCGGCGTCCTTCCGATTCATCTCGGCGGCCAGTGCGGAAAAACTCAGCAGCAGCGCACCGGCAGTGATCGTCAATGTTCCTGCGCAATACATGTCGGCTCCTTCGTGCAAGTGGTACAAGTGGTTTCGCGGCAGGCGCTGGCAGCGCGGCGCTGGGCGGGACGGCCGACGCCATCGCCTGAGAGCACTCTTTAGTGGGAAATCAGCAGCGGCACCGGAGCGCGCGCCAGCAACTCGCGGGTGACGCCGCCGAGCACCCACTCCCGGTAGCGGCTGTGGCCATACACACCACTGACCATCAAGCCGGCGCCGCAGTCGCGCGCCATGGCGATCAGCGCCTGGCCCGCCGTCGAAACCGTGCGCTCGATCACGACGTCGACCTTCACCCCATGGCGCGCCAGATACAGGGCCATGTCGGCGCCAGGCTGCTCGCCGTGGAGCTCGGACAGCGTGTCCGGGTTGATCAGGGCCAGCTTGACGTTGTCGGCCCGTTTGAGCAGGGGAAGTGCGGCGGTGATCGCCCGCATCGCCTGCAGGCTGCCGTCCCAGCCAGCCACGGCTGTACCGGCAATCGGCTGGCCCTGGTAGGAAGGGGGAACCACGAGAACCGGGCGCGCGCCATGCAGCGCGACCTGCGCCGGCAGTCCGCGCACGCGCGTCGGCAATCCCGTCTCGGTATCGTCGTCCTGGCCGAGGACGACCAGATCGGCATAGCGCGATTGCAGCAGCAGGCCGTATTCGGCGACATTCTCGATCAGGCGCGTCTCGACCGATTCGACGCCGAGGCGGGTGGCTTGTTCCGTAAATTCCTTCAGCAGCAACGACGCCGCCTCGCGCAGGCCGTCGAAGTCCATGGGCACGATCGGGTCCGCCATCGAACCTGTCAGCATGGCCAGGTCGAACCACGATATGCCGGTGGCGGCGCTGCCGGCCAGATGGGCACCCTGGTCGCGCGCCAGAACGGCGGCGGCGCGCAGCCAGCTTTCCTGTTGGGGAGTGCCGTCGACATGGACGATGATCGTCTTGTACATCGTGCTTCCTTTCGTGCTTCCATTCGGGATAGGGCGCCAGTTCACTGTACGCCCGGCCGTCGTTGCACGCAATCGCACATTTGATCTATGTCAAACAAGTGCGAAATCAAAAAGCGAAGGCACTCGCTGCGTCGGCGGCAAGACGCGCTATCATCGTTATCCACACGCTTGCTGCCGCACCGCAGAGGAGGCCATCATGCGAGCACTTGTCTACCACGGTCCCGGGATCCGCACCCTCGAGGAGCGCCCCATGCCGGAGCTCAGCCACCCGGAAGACGCCATCGTGCACCTGACCCGGACCACGATCTGCGGGACCGACCTGCATATCCTGAAAGGCGACGTGCCTACCTGCCAGCCGGGTACTACCCTCGGGCACGAGGGCGTCGGCGTTGTCGATGCCACTGGAGCGTCGGTCAGCAGCTTCAAGCCGGGCGAGCACGTACTGATCTCCTGCATCACCTCATGCGGGCGCTGCGATTATTGCCGCAAGGGGATGTATTCGCACTGCGTCGACGGCGGCTGGATACTCGGCAACCGCATCAACGGCACGCAGGCGCTGTACGTGCGTATTCCCCATGCCTACTTCAGCCTGAATCACATTCCCGCCGGCGCCGACGTGGAGGCGCTGACCATGCTGAGCGATATCTTGCCGACCGGCTTCGAATGCGGCGTCCTGAACGGCAAGGTGCAGCCAGGCTGCAGCGTCGCCATCGTCGGCGCCGGACCGATCGGACTGGCGGCGCTGATGACGGCGCAGTTCTATGCGCCCGCGGTGCTGATCGTCATCGACCCGGACCGCAACCGGCTCGAATTGGCGCAGCGTTTCGGCGCAAGCCACGTACTGGCGCCCGATGGCGACACGGTCGGGCAGGTCATGGCGCTCACGGATGGGCGCGGCGCGGACACGGTGATCGAAGCGGTGGGCGTGCCGGCCAGCTTTGAACTGTGCGAAGACCTGGTCGCACCCGGCGGCACCATCGCCAACGTCGGCGTCCACGGCCACAAGGTCGATCTCCACCTCGAGCGGCTGTGGTCGCACAACATCACGATCACGACCCGCCTGGTCGACACGGTGACCACGCCGCAACTGCTGAAAGCCGTGACCGCCCGCAGGCTCGATCCGGCCTCGCTGATCACGCACCGCTTCCGTCTCGACGACATGGAGGCGGCCTACGACACCTTCGGGCGGGCGGCCGACACCAAGGCAATCAAAGTCCTCATCGAGGTGTAGTGGCGCCACGGCTGGCCAGGGTGGCTTGGCGAGCGGTGCTTGCGCGCTTGCGCTTTGGGCGCCGGCGGTCGCGTATAATGACGGTCCGCTTCTCGCAGTCGATGCCGTTCCACAAGATGCGGGTAATTTCCGCGGCAGCATGCATTTCGTGTGCACCTCTAGGGAAGTACTGATTTATTCTGGCGGATGGAATCGGTCACGCAAAAAGTGCTCGGCAAGGCGCAACACCGCAGTCATGCCGGGGCATGGCGAGGATTTGCAACGCAGCTGGGCGCTTTTTTCGTGTGCCGAGTCCGCCGTCATGAATAAATCAGTGCTTCCCTAGCTGCACATAGAAAAAATGACTGAAAATACACCTGATAAAAACAAGCGCTTGGTCAGTGTTGCTCCAATGATGGACTGGACCGACCGCCACTGCCGCAAGTTCCACCGCGAAATCACCCGCCACACCTGGCTGTACACCGAGATGGTGACCACCGGCGCGCTGGTCTACGGCGACGTCGAACGCCATTTGCGCTTCAACGAGGAAGAGCATCCGGTGGCGCTGCAGCTGGGCGGCAGCGACCCGGCCGATCTGGCGATTGCCGCCAGGCTGGGGCAGCAGTATGGTTACGATGAAATCAACCTCAACTGCGGCTGTCCGTCGGAGCGGGTGCAGAAGGGGGCGTTCGGCGCCTGCCTGATGGCCGAGCCGCAGCTGGTGGCCGATTGCGTCAAGGCGATGCGCGATGTGGTCGATATCGATGTGACGGTGAAACACCGGATCGGCATCGACAAGGTCGACGAGTACGGCTTCGTGCGCGATTTCGTCGGCACCATCGCCGCTGCGGGTTGCACGACGTTTATCGTGCACGCGCGCAATGCCATTCTGAAAGGCTTGTCGCCGAAAGAAAATCGCGAGATTCCGCCGCTGCGCTATGAGACGGCGTATGAACTGAAGCGCGAGTTTCCTCATCTGGAAATTATCATCAACGGCGGCATCAAGACCAGCGACGAGATCGCTCTGCACTTGCAGCACGTCGACGGCGTCATGCTCGGCCGCGAGGCATATCACAATCCGTACGCGATGGCCGAGTACGATGCGCGCTTCTATGGCGACGACGCCGCCGTCAAGACACGCGAGCAGGTGCTGGAGGCGATGATTCCCTACATCCAGGCGCAGCTCGACGCTTTTGGCAGCAAGGGCTTGAAGCTCAATTCGATCACGCGGCACATGCTGGGCCTGATGCAAGGCTTGCCCGGGGCGCGCATGTTCCGCCAGATCATGTCCGATCCGAAGCGCCTGGCCGCGGCCGATCCGCGCCTGCTGCTGGAAGCGGCACACGCCATGCAGCGCCGCGCCGCCTGATTGTATAGGCTTGTTGCAGATTCAATACAAGCGTCCGCTTGTGTTGCCATTCGACTCTCATTTTAACTTCAAATACTGCATCGCAACAGTGCATCGCGCACCGTTGCGGGGCGGAGCGCGCCTTGCTGGTGAAGGCGCCGCACCGTTTGCATCAAGTTTGACTCAAGATTGACTCAAGCCTGGACAGTCGACTCTTCGTTTCCGCATAGAAACAACACTGGTTTGCAAACGCTCAAGCATTTGCTTGCCCGATGGCAATATAGCCCCATATAATTACCTCGCTGCAATGTCACGTGCAGATGTACAGAAGCCCCGAGTGTTGTTGTACTGAAACAAGAAAACGTCCTGGTTCCACGATTTTGCATCCGCAGTCAAAAGTTTTGTTCTATCCTTAAAGAAACTTGCGACACGTCAACATTTGTTGTCGTTACGGCGAGATGCCAACTGAACTGGCGCAGCCGATTACAACGTCTCCTAGAAAACGATACGAAATGAATTTATCCAATATGAAAGTAGGCACGCGCCTCGGCCTCGGCTTCGCGCTGGTGCTGTTTTTTCTGGTCGCTGTGACCGTCATCGGTATCGTTAGCACCGGCCAGATCCAGGCGCGTCTGGACCGCGTAGTCGGCGTCAACAACGTCGTCACCCGCCACGTCATCGACATGCGCGGCAATGTCAGCGACCGTATCAATTCGCTGCGTATTTTGACCATGATGTCGAGCCCCGACGAAATGGAAGCGGACCTGAACCGTGTCAAGGAACAGGCCAGGAAATACGAAGACATGGAGAACAAACTCTCCGCCAAGTTCGCCGCCGAAGCGTCGCCGCAAGAAAAAGCCCTGCTGGCGCAAACCAAGGAATACGAAGCGATCGCCCTGCCGGCCATCGCCAAGGCCCAGGACCTGTGGCTGGCCAACAAGGCCGAGGACGCCACCCGCGTGATGGTCAAGGAGATCAAGCCGGCCCAGAAAAAATGGATGGACGCGCTGGATCAACTGGCCGCCCTCGAAGACAAGCTGAACACCCAGAGCCAGATCGACGCCAAATCGGCTTACGACAGCGCCCGCAATTTCATGCTGATCCTGGGCGGCATCGCCGTCGCCCTGTCGGTGCTGGCAGCGGTAGTGATCACCCGCGGCCTGCTCAAGCAACTGGGCGGCGAGCCTGACTACACGGCAAAAATTGCCGGCTCGATCGCCAACGGCGACCTGTCGATCGCCATCGACGATGCCGCCAAGAACAGCCTGCTGTACGAAATGAAAGAAATGCGCAACAGCCTGGTCAGCATCGTCGGCCAGGTCCGCGTCGGCACCGAAACCATCGGCACCGCTTCCCGCGAAATCGCCGCCGGCAACATCGATCTGTCGTCCCGTACCGAAATGCAGGCCAGCTCGCTGGAGAAGACCGCCTCGGCCATGGAAGAGTTGACCTCGACCGTGAAACAGAATGCCGACAACGCCCGTGAAGCCAATCAACTGGCCGCCAGCGCCTCCGACGTGGCCCGCAAGGGTGGCGAAGTGGTCTCGCAAGTGGTCGACACCATGGGTTCGATCAATGCTTCGGCCAACAAGATTGTCGACATCATCGGCGTCATCGACGGCATCGCGTTCCAGACCAACATCCTGGCCTTGAACGCCGCTGTGGAAGCAGCCCGTGCCGGCGAGCAGGGCCGCGGCTTCGCGGTGGTTGCCTCCGAAGTGCGTAACCTGGCCCAGCGCTCCGCTGCCGCCGCCAAGGAAATCAAGACCCTGATCGGCGATTCGGTCGAGAAAGTCGAACGCGGTTCCAAGCTGGTCGGCCAGGCCGGCGTGACGATGGATGAAGTGGTCGCCAGCGTCAAGCGCGTCACCGACATCATGGGCGAAATCGCCAACGCCAGCCAGGAGCAGAGCGCCGGCATCGCGCAGGTCAACCTGTCGATCATCGAGATGGATTCGATGACCCAGCAAAACGCCGCGCTGGTCGAAGAAGCCGCCGCCGCCGCCCAGAGCCTGCAGGATCAAGCCAGCGAACTGGCCCACGTGGTCAGCATTTTCAAACTGGTCGAAGGCGAAGAGCCGCAGATCGCCGCGCCATCGCATAGCCTGGCGCTGGCCCCGGCAGCATCGGCCCCGGCCAAGCCGGTGGTGCGGCCGGCCCTGAAAAAGCCGGCCAGCGCGGTGCGCAAGCCGGTCGCAGCGGCAGCGCCAGCGCCGGCTCCCGCCGCGGCCAAGCCGAAGAAGGTTGCCGCGGCCGCCGGCGCCGACGAATGGGAAGAATTTTAAGCAGCACCAGCACGCCAGCAGTAAGCAAGTAATAAGCAAGTGATAAGCACGCAGCACCGATTTAATTAACCAAATTTTTTTGACACGAAGTGGAACGAGAATATGAACAAGCCTTTTACCCGTATCGCTGCCGCCCTGATCCTGACCGCCGCCGGCACCACCGCTTTCGCCTCTGAAGTGCCTGCCAGTTTCGATGCCAAGAACTGCAAGGCCGAATACCCGAAAGCCTCGCTGATGAACGAAGAAGAAGGCGCCGTGTCGCTGGCGTTCCTGGTGGCGGCCGATGGCAGCGTGGTCGAATCGAAAGTGGAAAAGTCGAGCGGTTTCAAGGGCCTCGACAAGGCCGCTGTGAAAGGCCTGAGCGCCTGCAAATTCAAGCCGGGCACCAAGGACGGCGCCCCTGCGCAGACCTGGGCCAAAGTCGACTACGTCTGGAAGCTGTAATCGGCATTTTTTGAGTTGAACTAAAGAGTCGATCTGACTCAGTTGCTTAAAGGGAGAACTGGTATGTCTACGAAATCGCGTTATCTGAGTGTGATCGCCGCAATGGTGTTGTCGAGCTTGACCGCAACCGTGGCTGCCGCTGAAGTGTCGGCCGTGTTCGATTCAAAGACCTGCAAGGCGGATTATCCGAAGGCGTCCTTGATGAACGAAGAACAGGGCACCACCTCGATGTCTTTCCTGGTGGGCCCTGACGGCGCGGTGGTCGATTCCAAACTGGAAAAGACCAGCGGCTTCAAGAACCTGGACAAGGCGGCAATCAAATCGATCAGCGCCTGCAAGTTCAAGCCGGGCACCAAGGACGGCGCCCCGGCGCAGACCTGGACCAAGGTCGATTACGCCTGGAAGCTCGATTAAGTTCTCCCGTTTTAAATGTTGTATTGACTGCCGGCTGATGCCGGCAGTTTGCATTTCCCCTCGCCGCGCAGGGGTAAGCCCGCAACACCCATGCCCCGCAATATACTGACGGCATGAAGAATAACTTGTTGATCGCCGCCGCTTGCATGCTGGCGCTGCTGTCCACCACCGGCGCCTCGTTGCCGTACCCGATCCTGCCGCCGCTGTTCGCCGCCGGCACGGTTAACCAGCTCAATCATTTTCTCGGCCTGCCGCCCAAGCTGCTGTTCGGCATCGCCTTGACCATCAACCCGCTCGGCCTGATGATCGGCGCAGCCTTGCTGGGCCCCTTGTCCGACCGCTACGGCCGCCGCCCGGTGCTGCTCACCACCGCGCTGGGCGCCGCCGCCGGCCACGCCTTGACGGCCTGGGCCTTGATCATCCAGTCCTATCCACTGTTTTTGCTGGCCCGCTTCGTCACCGGCCTGTTGGAGGGCAACGGCGCGGTCGCCCGCGCCATGCTGGCCGACCGGCTTGAAGGACCGCTGCGCCTGAAAGCGTTTTCCTGGCTGAACGGCGCCTTTTATACCGGTTGGCTGGCCGGACCCTTGCTTGCGGGATTTACCCTGCAATGGGGTATCACCACGCCGTTCTGGGTGGCGGTGGTGGCCCTGGTGGTGATGGCCGCCATGGTGGCCGCCGTGCTGCCGAAAGAAACGCCGTCGACCGCCACCACCTCCTGGTGGCAGGTGGCGCGCCGCCAGCATTCGATGAATCTGCTCAAGCACGCGGAGTTGCGCACCCTGTTCATCGTCCAGCTGGCGTACACCTGCGGCGTCACCGCCTTTTACGAATTCTATCCGCTGTGGCTGGTGGAATTTGCCCATTACGACGCCCGCGGCATCGCCTGGATGACGGCGTTAATGTGCGGCTTGATGACCGCCTGCTCGCTCACCTTCGCCGGCCGCGCCAGCATGGTAGCGCCGCTGCGCCGCGCCGCCTGGTTCGCCTTCGGCGTGGCCGCCACGGTCGCCGCCGTGGCGCTGGGCAATCTGTGGATCGGCCTGGCGGCGATTGTCGCCTTCGGCATTCCCAACGCCTTTTATAACGCCATCATGCCCAACTGGTGCGCCGACCGCTTCGGCCATCACGGGCAGGGCGCGGTGATGGGCTTGCTGTCGATGATCTTTTGCGTGGCGAACATCTTGATGGCGCTGGCGGGCGCGGTGCTGGCGCTGATCGATACCAGGCTGGTATTGGCACTGGGGGCGCTGCTGGCGGTGTGGGCGGGCTGGCGCTTGTTGCGCTGGGAGGCGGTGATGGCGGACGCCGCCATTGAGGTCGGCGCGCCTGGCGCGGCGCTCGGTGCCAATCATTGATACCGCGTTGCTTTCAGCGCTGTCCTGCCATGATGTTTTGCGCGATGTTTAATTTAACATTGCACGGCCCGTATGGTAGGCTGACTGATCTTTGCGGCAACAGTCAACCATGTCCCGATCCCTTTCGCTGTACCTGAACTTGCTTCGCTTTTTGGCGGCTGTTGCAGTCTACCTGTTCCATGCGCAGCAATTCGCGAAGGTCAGGTTTCCGGTTTTCGGAAATCTTGGCGACGAGGCGGTGATCGTGTTCTTCGTGTTATCGGGTCTGCTGATCACCTTCGCCGCCACCCGGCAGCCGGACGTGGCGGCTTTCTTTCGGGCTCGGCTGGCAAGGCTTTGGTCAGTCTGCCTCCCGGCGCTGGCACTGACTGTTCTGGTCGATCTCGTGGGCCAGGCAATAGCCTTGAACTCCTACCACCCATTGCAACCATATTCGGCCTTCAAATGGGTGGCGTCGATTGCTATCAACGCATCTTTTCTAAGCCAGGTTTGGGGCGTGAATGTCTACCCTGGAACGAATTTGCCGTTCTGGTCGCTTTCTTATGAATTCTGGTATTACATGCTGTTTGCCGCGTGTTTCTACTTCAAAGGTGCAGTTCGATGCCTGGTCGTGGCCTGTGCCGCGCTGATCGCCGGCCCGCCGATCCTTATCGCCTTCCCGGTCTGGTTGTTCGGCGCCGCACTGTTTTATGCCCTGCGCCGCAATGCGATCAGCCGGCCAGCAACGGGAATGCTGCTATGGTCCGGCTCGATCGCTGTCGCACTGGCCTTCTTCTATTTCGATATCAGCCAAATTTTGCGCGGTGCACTGCCTGACATCGCCAGCAATGTGAACAGGGATGTCGATTTTTGGCCGCGCAGCTATGCCCTGGGCATGCTCATTGCCGCCAACATCTACGGTTTCGCATTGACGGGACGTGCTTTTTTGCGCCCACTGGAGCGTGCCTCACGGGTGATCATTTGGGGCGCCGACATCAGCTTCGGTCTGTATGTGTTTCACTATCCGCTGATGTATTTCACTCGCGCAGTCCTGCACGCCGCGGGAATCAGCAGCGGAACTGTTTTTGTCGGGATTATCTATGTGGTCCCGTTTTTAATCTCGGCAGTGTTGGCCTTGGTGTGCGAGAGGCACAAAGGAATGTATTCCCGTGTACTTGCAAGGTGTGCAGTGGAATTTTCCAAACGGCGCAGCGGGAAGATCGCCGAGCCGTCAAAAACGGCGGGTGAACAAACTCCATGATGCCTGGATCTGTTCGATCTTCCACAATCTCGAATCATCTTCCGAAAAACCCTTCAATCGCCACCGCCGCCGTCTCCACCACCGCCGCCGTCCGCCGCGCTCGACCAGTCGCCCGAGGCGCCGCCGCCGTCGAAGGAGCCGCCGCTGCCGCCGGCAAAATGGGCAGCGTGTGACGAGTGCGAAGGGGAGATGTCGTAGGCCGTTCCGGTGTTGAAACCCGATTGGCTGTTGAAGGTATCGCTGCCGTCCTTGTGGGCGCGAACGATACGGCGATGTTTGTGCCGCTGGCGCTGAGCGCGATGGCGGCGGAGATGATAGATCATGCGGCCAAATACGGCGGCGACCATCAGCGACATCAGCAATAGCGGCGACCACCGCAGGAAAGTGCCCATATTTGCTTTCTCCCCGTAGATTGAACTTGCGCGACCTTCATGGCGAGTCGCTTGCGCTCATACTAGCGTCCGACCGCTGTGCCAGTCATGCGAAATCGACGGTGCTCGTGTGTTCAGATGGCGAAGAAAACAACACTGAATGGTCGCTGATGCGGTATTGCCGGCGCGGGTCCGGCCATGGCGATCTCATTGAGGGCGCACGAAAATGCATCGCAAAACAAAAAAGGCTACCTGCCGAAGCGGGTAACCTTTTGATTTGCTGCATATTCTTTGGGGTGGCTGATGGGGCTCGAACCCACGACAACAGGAATCACAATCCTGGACTCTACCAACTGAGCTACAGCCACCACTGTCTTACAAACTGTCCCGGATGCATTCAAGACAGAGCGAGATTATACAAACAACTGGCGAAGCTGGCAAATCTAAATTCGTTCAGTCTGCCATCATTTGTGCCGGCGCCGCCAGGGTCACCGCTTCGACCGCCACATCCAGGCCCAGCAGGTCGCTGAACGCCGTGCGCAGCTTGGCGGCGCTGGCGCTGGTGTAGCCGCGGATGGCAACGTGACTGGCGGCCGGGGCCGGGGCCAGCAAGTTGCCCGCTGTCAGCAGTCGCCCCAGCTGGCGTGCCACCGCGTCGCCCGTGTCGACCAGCACCACGTGCGCGGCGCCGGCGTCGGCGACGATGCGTTCGATGGCGCTGCGCACCAGCGGATAGTGGGTGCAGCCCAGCACCAGGGTGTCCGCGCCCAGCTCGAGCAGGGGCAGGATGTAGCCGCGCAGCATGGCCGTCAAATCGTCGGAATCAAGTTGCCCCAATTCGATCTGGTCGGCCAGGCCGGGGCAGCCGCGCAATAAAAACTGCGCCTGGCTGGCCTGGCTCAACTGTTGATGCAGCAGCTGGAACTTGGCGGCGGCCAGGGCGGCGTCGGTGGCCATCACCGCCACTTTGCCGTTGCGGCTGGCTGCGGCGCCCGGTTTCAAGCCCGGTTCGACGCCGACGATCGGCATCGCCGGATACGCTGCGCGCAGGGCGGCGATGGCGGCGACGGTGGCGGTGTTGCAGGCGACGACCATCGCCTTGGCGCCCCGTTCGACGAAAAAGGCGGCGATCGCCAGCGCGCGCGCCGTCAATACCGCTTCGCTCTTGTCGCCGTAGGGTGAATATGCCGTATCGGCGAAGTACAGCAAGGATTCATGGGGCAGCAGGGCGTGGATGTGGCGCAGCACGGACAGCCCACCCACCCCCGAATCGAACACGCCGATCGGGGCGGACGACGTGCTTGCCGCCAGCGTGGTCACGGGTTCCATCGCGAATGCCTTGCTAACTTAGACAACGCTGACCGGGATCTGGCCGACGCTGCTTAAGTTTTCGATCTTCGCCGCCCACTCCCGCGGTCCGGTGTTGTGCACCGAGGTGCCGTTCGAGTCGACGGCGACCGTCACCGGCATGTCGACCACGTCGAATTCGTAGATCGCTTCCATGCCCATGTCCTCGAAACCGAGCACTTTCGCGCTCTTGATGGCTTTTGAGACCAGGTAGGCCGCGCCGCCGACCGCCATCAGGTATGCCGACTTGTGTTTCTGGATCGATTCGATGGCGGCTGGTCCCCGTTCGGCCTTGCCGATCATGGCGATCAGGCCGGTCTTTTCCAGCATCATGTCGGTAAATTTGTCCATGCGGGTGGCGGTGGTCGGACCGGCCGGGCCGACCGCTTCGTCGCGCACCGGGTCGACCGGGCCCACATAATAAATAACGCGGTTGGTGAAATCGACCGGCAAGGATTCACCGCGGGCGAGCATCTCTTGGATGCGCTTGTGGGCGGCATCGCGGACGGTCAGCATTTTGCCGTTCAACAGCAGGGTCTGGCCCGGCGTCCAC
>JAQGNM010000041.1 GCA_028291845.1 Massilia sp.
CCGCCCCACGCCTGACTGCCTTGGTACTGTCGCTCGGCCTGGCCGCCACCGTCGCCCCTGCCGATGCCGCTGTCTACTCCAACGGCAGCAACACGTCGAACTTCGACGTGACCATGAAGATCGTTGCCAACTGCACCATCGCGGCCAACCCGCTCGATTTCGGCCAGTCGCACGGTGTGCTGACCGCCGCCACGAATGCCAACACGACCATCAATGTTACCTGCAGCAACACCACGCCGTACAACCTCGGCTTGAACGCCGGCACCGGCGCCGGTTCTTCCGGCACCACCCGCACCATGACCGGCACCGGCGCCAACACCGGCACCGTGCAGTTCAACCTGTTCCAGACCGCCGGCGCCACCTTGTGGGGCGATAATCAGGGCAGCAACACCGTCGGCGCCGTCGGCACCGGTTCGACCGTCGTTCACACTGTCTACGGCCAGGTGCCGGCCCAAGCGACGCCGGCCCCGGACACCTACAAGTCGACCATCACGGCAACGGTGTACTTCTGATGCCAGGCCGGCCGCGCCTCTCTGCGATACCGTGGCCCGGCCGGCTGGCAGCGGCGCGCGCCGCGCTGGCCGCCGCCGCCGGCGCAGCCTTGCTGTTCGCCGCCGGCCACCCCGGCCAGGCGCACGCCGCCAGTCTGCAGATTTCGCCGGTCAGCGTGCGCTTCGCCGGCGAACAGCAAGCCTCTTCGATCGCCCTGCAGAACATGGGCGACGCGCCCATCTACGGCCAGGTGCGGGTGTACCGCTGGGATCAGAAGGATGGCGAGGACGTGCTTACCGCCACCCGCGAGGTGATCGTCAGCCCGCCGATCGTGCAGATCGCGGCGAATGCCACCCAGGCGATCCAGCTGGTGCTGGCGCCCGGCGCCAGGCGCACCGCCGAAGGGAGCTACCGCGTGCTGATCGATGAACTGGGCCGCGAAGACGGCGCCGCCGCGCAAGGGTTCGACATCCGCCTGCGTTATTCGGTGCCGGTGTTCCTGGCGCCGCTGCCGCAGCCGGGCGCCGCCCCGGCGCGCGACGATGCCCTCGACTGGCAGGTGTTTCGCAAGGACGGCAGCTGGATGCTGAAGGTGCGCAACGACGGCGCCATTCACGCGCAACTGGGCGCGGTGGAATTCACCAATCGCGCCGGCGCCAAATTCGACATCAGCAAGGGCCTGTTCGGCTACGTCCTGGCAGGCCGCGAGCGGCAGTGGAAGCTGCAGGTCGACGACAAGGCCGATCTGGCCGGCGCCGTGAATGTGCGGGCTGTCATCAATGCGCGCGCGCCGACGAATTTCGTCAGCCGCGCGCAATGATGCCGCGCGCACACAGTGCCTGTCATGCAGCGCAAGCGCTGGAGCGTCGGCATGATGGTTTCCATGTCCGCGGCGGGCGCCGCTGCGGTGTGCCTGCCGGCCTTCGCCGACCAGCCGGCAGCCTCGCCCAACATGGCGATTGCCGCCGCCGCCGCGGCCGCCACGGGGGCTGAACTCTACCTGGAAGTAACCGTCAACGGCGAGCCGAGCGGACAGTTGCTGGCCGCGCGCCAGGGTCCGCGCGGCCTGACGGTCAGCCGCGCCGACTTGCGCCAGCTGGGCCTGAACCGTGGCGCGCTGGCGCCCGGCGTGGCCGGTGAAGCGGTCGAGGCGAGCGACGACCTCGCCCCCGACGCCATCGCCGGCCTCACCTATCGCTACGACCCCGCCAGCCAGTCGCTGGCCTTGACGGTCGCCGACAGCCTGCGCACCCCGTTCGCCATTTCCGCCCGCTCCACCGTGCGCCCGCCGCGCGCCGGCGCCACCCCGGGCACGGTGATCAACTACAACGGTCTCGTGCAAAGCGCCCGCACCGGCGGGCGCAGCGCCGCCATCGCCGCGCTGGAGGCGCGCGTGTTCAACGAACGGGGCGTGTTCAGCACCAGCGGGCTGGCCAGCAGCATCGGCGCCGACAGCGGCCGCCATCAGCGCTTCATCCGTCACGACAGCTTCTGGAGCGAGTCCGACAGCGACACTCTGCGCACCTTGCGGCTGGGCGACAGCATCACCTCGAGCCTGGCCTGGAACCGCGCCTTGCGCATCGGCGGCGTCCAGTGGGGCAAAAACCTGGCGCTGCGGCCGGACCTGGCGACCTTTCCGATGCCCTCGATCGGCGGCAGCGCCGCGGTGCCGTCGGCGCTGTCCTTGTACGTCAACGGCGTTCAGCAGTACAGCAGCGACGTGCCGGGCGGGCCGTTCGTGCTCAACCAGGTGGGCGGCATCAACGGCGCCGGCGAAGCCACCGTGGTCACCCGCGATGCCTTCGGCCGCGCCACCACGCTCAGCCTGCCCCTGTATGTCGACGCCCGCATGCTGGCGGCGGGGTTGTTCGATTATTCGGTGGAGGCCGGGGTGCCGCGCGGCGGCTTCGGTGTCTCCTCGTTCGGGTACCGCGGATCGCCCGTGGCCGCCGCGTCAAGCCGTTACGGCTGGAGCGACGCGTTGACGCTGGAGGCCCATGGCGAACTGGCGCCGCGCCTGCTCAATGCCGGCGCCGGCGCCCTGTTCGCGCTGGGGCGCTACGGCGTTGTCAGCGCCAATCTGGCGGCCAGCGCCGGCGCCGGCACCGGTCTGCAGGCCGGCCTCGGCTACCAATACGTGGCGCGCCGCTTCAGCTTCGACGTGCAGTCGCAGCGCGCGCAGCGCGGCTATGCCGACCTGTCCTCGCGCGACGGCTCGCCGGCGCCGCGCGCCAGCGACCGCGCGGCGCTGGCGCTGGCGCTGGGCGACAGCTCGAGCATGAACGCCAGCTACGCCGCCTACCGCGCCGGCATTTACGTCAATCAGCCTGCCAATGACGCTGCCTTGAGCGCTGCCGAGCGGCAGGCCATCGGTGGCGGCGGGCAGGGCGCGCGCATCGTCTCGCTCGGTTTCAGCCGTTCTTTCCGGGGCGGCGTGTTCGCCAGCCTGGCCGCCTTCAACAATCTCGACCAGCGTGCCAGCCGCGGCGTGTTCCTCAGCGTGTCGATGGCGCTGGGCGAGCGCGCCGCCGGCAGCGTGGTGGCGGGACGCCAGAACGGTGTCGCCCAATTGAGCATGAGCGCCGCCGGCGCGCCCGACCTGGCCGGCGGCGCCGGCTGGGCGGTGCAGGAGGCGCGCCTGGGCGACGCCCGGCTGCGCTCGATGCAGGGACAGTACCTGGGACGTTACGGCCAACTGGCTGTGACCGCGCAAAGCAATGGCAGCGGCAACGGCAACACCGTGGCGCTCGAAGGCACCGGCGCCGTGGTGCTGATGGACGGGGTGGTGGCGGCTACGCGCAATGTCGGCGCCGGTTTCGCGCTGGTGAGCACCGGCGGCGTCGCCAACGTGCCGGTGCTGCACGAGAACCGGCTGATCGGCGTCACCGATGCGGGCGGCCACCTGCTGGTGCCCACCTTGAACGCCAACGTCGGCAACATGCTGGCGATCGATACCACCGATCTGGCGGCCGACCGCCGCGTGCCGGTGACGATCCAGGCGGTCAATCCGCGCAGCCTGTCGGGCATGCTGGTACGGTTTCCCATCGAGACCTACGAAGCGGCCAATATCATCCTGGTCGACGCCGATGGCATGCCGCTGCCGGTGGGCGTGAACCTGACGCACCGCGAGAGCGGCAAGCGCGCCATGGTCGGCTTCGAGGGCCTGGCCTTCATCGACGACCTGGCAAGC
>JAQGNM010000052.1 GCA_028291845.1 Massilia sp.
TCGCCACCATCCTCGTCATCATGATGACGATTCCCGGCCTGGCGCTGTTCTACGGCGGCCTGGTGCGCTCGAAAAACATGCTGTCGGTGCTGCTGCAAGTGTTTTTTATTTTCGCCGTGATCGTCATTCTCTGGTGCATCTACGGTTATTCGCTGGCCTTTACCGAGGGCAATGCGTTCATCGGCAAGTTCGATCGCGCCTTCCTGTCCGGTATCTGGAATCCCGCCACCGCCACCTTCAGCACTGCCGCCACCTTCAGCAAGGGCGTGGTCATTCCTGAATTCGCCTACGTTGCCTTCCAGGGCACCTTCGCCGCCATCACCTGCGCGCTGATCGTCGGCGCCTTTGCCGAGCGCGTCAAGTTCACCGCCGTGATCGCTTTCATGGTGCTGTGGTTCACCTTCGGCTACCTGCCGATCGCCCACATGGTCTGGTTCTGGACCGGCCCTGACGCCATCAAGGACGCCGCCACCCTGGCCAGCGAAGGCGCCAAGGCCGGCTGGCTGTTCCAGAAAGGCGCGCTCGATTTTGCCGGCGGCACCGTGGTGCACATCAACGCCGCCGTTGCCGGCCTGGTCGGCGCCATCATGATCGGCAAGCGCGTCGGCTACGGCCGCGAGTCGATGGCCCCGCACTCGCTGACCATGACCATGATCGGCGCCTCGATGCTGTGGGTCGGCTGGTTCGGTTTCAACGCCGGTTCGGCGCTGGAAGCGGGCGACGTCGCCGCCCTGGCGTTCGTCAATACCCTGCTGGCCACCGCTTGCGCTACCGTCTCGTGGGTGTTCGGCGAGTGGATCACCAAGGGCAAGCCTTCGATGCTCGGCGGCGCTTCCGGCGCTGTCGCCGGACTGGTCGCCATTACCCCGGCCGCAGGTTTCGTCGGCCCGATGGGCGCCCTGGTGATCGGCCTGCTCGCCGGCGTGGTCTGCCTGTGGGGTGTGAACGGCCTGAAACGCATGATCGGCGCCGACGATTCGCTCGACGTGTTCGGCGTGCATGGCGTCGGCGGTATCCTGGGCGCTTTGCTGACCGGCGTGTTCGCGTCGCCGGCGCTGGGCGGCCAGGGCATTTTCGACTACGTCACCAACAAGATGTCGACCGACGCCTACTCGATCGGCTCGCAGGTGATCACCCAGGCCACCGCCGTCGGCACCACCATCGTCTGGTCGGCGGTGGTGTCCGTGATCGCCTATAAACTGGTCGACCTGGTGATTGGTCTGCGTGTTCCCGAAGAGGAAGAGCGCGAGGGCCTGGACATCTCCAGCCACGGCGAATCGGCTTACCACGCCTGATCTTCATCCGCATTTGACCGCTGCGGCGGTCCAAAAGGCGTCCGCGAGGGCGCTTTTTGCATTTTAAGGAACACAGTCCTTTAAAATGACGGTTTCATCCCGATTTACGCTGTTCACAATTACCGACGTCCCGAAAGACATCATGGCTCCCCATCTCGTTACCGCTCTGACCGGCCCGCTGCTCGACCTCGAAAAAAAGATTCTGGCGGCCACGCCGGCGATCGAGCGCTGGTTCCGTCTGGAGTGGCAGGAGCACACGCCGCCATTTTATTGCTCGGTCGACTTGCGCAACGCCGGCTATAAACTGGCGCCGGTCGACACTAACCTGTTTCCTGGTGGTTTTAACAATCTTGCCACCGAGATGTTGCCGCTGTCGGTACAAGCGGCCATGGCCGCCATCGACAAGTATTGCCCCGACGCCCGCAACCTGCTGTTGATTCCCGAGATGAGCAACCGCCATCCCAGCTACATGCAGAACGTGGCGCGATTGATGCAGATTTTCCGCCAGACCGGCCTGCACGTGCGGCTGGGATCGTTGTCGCCCGAGATCACCGAGCCGACCCCGCTGGCGCTGCCTGACGGCAACATGCTGGTGATCGAGCCGATGGTGCGCTCTGCCAACGGCCGCCGCCTCGGATTGAAAGACTTCGATCCTTGTACGATCCTGCTGAACAACGATTTGTCCGCGGGCGTGCCGGCGATCCTGGAAAACATCCATGAGCAGTCGCTGTTGCCGCCCGTGCATGCGGGCTGGGCAATCCGCCGCAAGAGCAACCACCTGGCGGCGTATGACGAAGTGGCGAAAAAATTCGGCAAGCTGATCGACGTCGACCCGTGGATGGTCAACCCTTTCCACGCCCGCTGCGGCGAAGTTGATTTCGAGCAGCCCGACGGCCTCGAGTGCCTGAGCGACAACGTCACCTCGCTGCTGGCGAAAATCCGCAAGAAATACAAGGAATACGGCATCAAGGATCAGAAGCCGTTTGTCATCCTGAAACCCGATGCCGGCACCTATGGCATGGGCATTCTCACCATTAAGGATGCCAATGAACTCAAAGACTTGACCAGCGCCCAGCGCGCCCGCATGTCGGTGGTCAAGGACGGCCTGCGCATCAGCGACGTGGTCATCCAGGAAGGCGTGCCGACCTTTGAAAATATCAAGGATGCGGTGGCCGAACCGGTGGTCTACATGATCGACCGCTATGTCGTCGGCGGTTTTTACCGGGTGCACGCGGAGAAGGGCGTCGACCAGAATCTGAATGCCCCCGGGTCGCAGTTCGTGCCCTTGGCGTTTGCCCAGCAGCATGCCGTGCCCGACCTGAAAGCCAAGCCGGGGACGGCGGCGCCGAACCGCTTTTATGTATACGGCGTGGTGGCGCGGCTGGGTTTATTGGCGGCGTCGCTGGAAATGGAACGCACCGACCCGAATCCCGAAGTGTATTAATCGTCATGTAGTCGACATGTAAAGCATATGCAGGCCGCCGCCGGCGGTCTGATCCCGCGCCAACTGCCGATTCGGGCTAAAATCAGGCATTAGCCAAGATGGATGCCCCATGAAAATCGCTTTTCTCGCTGACCCGCTGTCAAGCTTCAAGACTTATAAAGATTCGACCTTCGCCATGATGCGCGAGGCGGCGTCGCGCGGCCACACCTTGTACGCGTTCGAACAACGCCACATGGCCCTCGAAAACGGCATCGTCAGCGCCGAGGTGGTGGAAATCACCCTGACCGGCGATGCGGACGACTGGTACACCGTGGTCGCCGAGGCGTCGATGCAATTGAACGAGTTCGACGCCATCATCGAGCGCAAGGATCCGCCGTTCGACATGGAGTACGTCTACCTGACCCAGTTGCTGGAACTGGCGGAGCAGCAGGGCGCGCGCGTTTTCAATAGTCCCGCGGCGATCCGTTCGCACAATGAAAAGCTGTCGATCGCCCAGTTTTCGCAATTTACCTCGCCCACCCTGGTCACTTCCAGCGACACCCGCCTGCGCGCCTTTCACGCCGAGCACGGCGACGTCATTTTCAAAC
>JAQGNM010000081.1 GCA_028291845.1 Massilia sp.
GCGCCGCGCGCAGCCCGCCCGCCGCGGCAGCGCCGGCGGCCGGCTGGCCGGGCTGGCCGACCAGTTGTGCGCCTTTCCCGGCCACGTGCTGGTGGTGGCCGGCGCCGACCCGGCCGTTGACATCAGCGGCGCTGCGTCATCCGAAGTCACCCAACTGCGCGCGCTGGTCGAACGCGCCGGCGCCGAACGACGGGTACAGATCGTCGACGGGGACAGCGGCGTGTCCGCGGACAGTGCGGAGGGCGCCGACGGCGAACGGCCCGACGCCGACGCCGGCTGCGTGGCCACCTGCGCCAGCTGGATCGTCTCCTGGTGAACGCCACGGCGTGAACGCGTCACGCCCGGGCGCGCCCGGCAAAGCACGGACAAATGGTCTATAGTGGTGCCTCTTGACAACCTCACTATGACACCATGAAATTTGACGTCGCTATCGTCGGCAGCGGACTGGCCGGCCTGTCGGTTGCCCTGCACCTGGCGCAAACCCGCACAGTGGCCATCATTTCCAAGCGTGCACTGCTCGATGGCGCCAGCAACTGGGCGCAAGGCGGCATCGCCGCCGTGCTCGATTCCGGCGACAGCGTCGACGAACACGTCAACGACACCCTGATCGCCGGCGGCGGCCTGTGCGACGAGGCGGCCACCCGCTATATCATCGAACACAGCCGCGAAGCCATCGAATGGCTGATCGAACAGGGCGTGCCGTTTACCCGTGATCCCAGCGCCGAGATGGGCTTTCACCTGACCCGCGAGGGCGGCCACAGCCAGCGCCGCATCATCCACGCCGCCGACGCCACCGGCCACGCGGTGCAGGTCACGCTGGAAGAAAAGGTGCGCGCGCACCCGAACATCACGCTATTTGAACAGCACTGCGCGATCGACGTCATCAGCTCGGACAAACTGGCGCCGGCGCCGAGCAATTCGGCCGCGCCGGCGCCTTCGACGCCGCGCTGCCTCGGCCTGTACGTACAGGATGAAAAAACCGGCCAGGTGCTGACCTTCGAAGCCGAGCACACGGTGCTGTGCACGGGCGGCGCCGGCAAGACCTACCTGTACACCACCAACCCGGACACCGCCACCGGCGACGGCATCGCCATGGCCTGGCGCGCCGGCTGCCGCGTGTCGAATATGGAATTCATCCAGTTCCACCCGACCTGCCTGTACCACCCGTTCGCCAAATCGTTTCTGATCACCGAAGCGATCCGCGGCGAGGGCGGCCTGCTGCTGCTGCCGCCGGAAGCCGGCGCGGCCGGCGGCACCCGCTTCATGCCGGCCCATGATGAGCGCGGCGAACTGGCGCCGCGCGACGTGGTGGCGCGCGCCATCGACTTCGAGATGAAAAAGCGCGGTATCGACTACGTCAACCTCGACATCAGCCACAAGTCGCCGGAATTCCTGATGGAGCACTTCCCCACCATCTATGCGCGCTGCCTGGAATACGGTATCGATATCACCAGGCAGCCGATTCCGGTGGTGCCCGCCGTGCACTTCACCTGCGGCGGCGTGGTGACCGATCTGGCCGGCCGCACCGACCTGGAAGGTTTATACGCGGTCGGCGAAACCGCCTGCACGGGCCTGCACGGCGCCAACCGCCTGGCCAGCAATTCCCTGCTCGAGTGCCTGGTGATCGGCCGCGCCTGCGCCACTTTCATCGCCGGCCAGGAGCACATCGCCGTGCCGAGCCTGCCGCAGTGGGACGAAAGCCGCGTCACCAACGCCGACGAGGAGGTAGTCATCTCGCACAACTGGGACGAGCTGCGCCGCTTCATGTGGAACTACGTCGGCATCGTGCGCACCAACAAGCGCCTCGAGCGCGCCCAGCACCGCATCAACTTGCTGAAAGAAGAGATCGACGAGTACTACCGGCACTTCCGCATCACCCACGATTTGCTTGAGCTGCGCAACCTGGTCGACGTGGCCGAACTGATCGTCAAGAGCGCGCTGACGCGCCGCGAAAGCCGCGGCCTGCATTTCAGCCGCGATTACCCTGCCACTTTACCGAAGGCGTTGCCGAGCATCCTCACGCCACCGCGCCGGTGAGCCGGGGCGTCGTAGCGTGACCGCCCGTAAGCTGACGGCGTCGACCGCCCTGCTGCTCACGGTGCCGCCCCTGCTATGGGCCGGCAACGCCATCGTCGGCCGCCTGGTGCGCGAGGCGGTGCCGCCTATGACGCTCAATTTGCTGCGCTGGAGCCTGGCCCTGTTGATCCTGCTGCCGCTGGGGCGTGCCGTCCTGCGCCCCGGCAGCGGCTTGCTGGCCGACTGGCGCCGCTACAGTCTGTTGGGCCTGCTCGGGGTGGGCCTCTACAACGCGCTGCAATACCTGGCCCTGCAAAGCTCGACGCCGATCAACGTCACCCTGGTCGCCGCCGGCATGCCGGTGTGGATGATGGTTGTCGGCGCCCTGTTCTTCAAGGCGCCGTTGCGGCGCCGCCAGGTCACCGGCGCCGTCCTGTCGATCCTGGGCGTGGTGCTGGTGCTCTCGCGCGGCGACTTGCGGCAACTGCTCGCCCTGCGCCTGGTCGTCGGCGACCTGTACATGGTGCTGGCGACGATCTGCTGGTCGTTCTACAGCTGGCTTCTGATGCAGCCGAAGGACCGCCCGCAGGTGCGCGCCGACTGGGCGGCGTTCTTGCTGGCGCAGGTGATGTACGGGGTGCTGTGGTCGGGCGCGCTGGCCGCCGGCGAATGGGCCGTGGCCCCGCGTCACATCGACTGGAGCTGGCAGCTCGCGGCCGTGCTCGCCTTTGTGGCGGTCGGCCCGGCGGTGATGGCAATGAGATGCTGGGGCGCCGGTGTGCAGCGCGCCGGTCCCACGGTGGCGGCGTTTTTCAGCAACCTGACGCCGCTGTTCGCCGCGCTGATGTCGCTGGCCTTCCTGCACGAGGCGCCGCACTTGTACCATTTGGCGGCCTTTGCGCTGATCGTCGGCGGCATCGCCTGGTCGAGTGTCCCGAGTCCGGCGGCGGGTCCATCGACCAGGTGAGGCCGGACTGCGACGCATGTGTATCCTTTCTGTTAGATTGGAGAAATACGAATCCAGGGCCGTTTTTAAACCAGATGCAATTATTTGACACGGAAGTCGACACGGACATCGATACCGCGGGCGCGCAGCTGGCCGACTTCTTCGCTGCCAGACGCCGTATCCTGGTGCTGTCCGGCGCCGGCATCAGCACCGCTTCCGGTATTCCCGACTACCGCGGCCGCGATGGCGTGCGCCGCGGTAAGGCGCCGGTGCAGGGGCCGGAGTTTCGCAAGTTCGAGGCGGTGCGCAAGCGCTACTGGGCCAGGAGCATGATCGGCTACGCCACCATGGCGCGCGCCGTGCCGAATGGCGCTCACTTGGCGCTGGCGCAATTACAGGCCGCTGGCCGCATCGCGCCTTTGATCACGCAAAACGTCGACGGCCTGCACCAGCAGGCCGGCAGCGGCGGCGTGCTCGAACTGCACGGCTCGATCCATCGGGTAGTGTGCCTCGACTGCCACGCACAATTTTCGCGGGCGGCGGTGCAGGCGATGCTGGCCGCGCTCAATCCCGATCACGGCGGCGCAACGGCACTAGCTGCAGTAGCTGCCCCGGACGGCGACGCCCACGTCGAGCCGGACGACCTGGCGCGCTTCGTCGTGCCGGCCTGTCCCCACTGCGGCGGCACCTTCAAGCCCGACGTGGTGTTTTTCGGCGACGGCGTGGCCGCCGCCACCACCCTGGAGGCGGTGCGCCGGGTGGAACAAGCGGACGCCTTGCTGGTGGTGGGCTCGTCGCTGATGGTGTTTTCCGGCTTTCGGTTTTGCCGCATGGCCGCCGCCGCCGGCAAGCCGGTCGCCGCCATCAACCTGGGCATCACCCGCGCCGACGATATGCTGGCCTTGAAGATCGACGCTTCGGCGGAACAGCTGCTGCCGCTGGTGGCGGCGCACTACGAGTAGCGAGCATGAAAATCTTGTGGACCTTGCCGGGCGCTGGTGCGCTCGCCGCTTGCGCGCTGCTTGGCTGCGTATCCAAACCGGCCAATATCGAGGCAGTCACCCCATTTAATGGCGAGCAATACCTCGGCAAGTGGTACGAAGTCGCCCGCCTCGACCACCGCTTCGAACGGGGCCTGTCGCACGTCACGGCCGACTACAGCATGCGCCCGGACGGCGGCATCAGGGTGATCAACCGCGGTTACGACGGCGAGAAAAAGCAATGGAAGCAGGCCGAGGGCAAGGCCTATTTTGTCGAGAAGCCCGACACCGCCTATCTGAAGGTGTCGTTCTTCGGGCCGTTTTATGGCGCCTATATCGTCTTCGACCTCGATCCGCAGTACCGCACCTCGATGGTCAGTGGGCCGGATAATTCGTACTTGTGGATCTTGTCGCGCACGCCCGGCATCGAGCCGGCGCAAAAGGCGCGGCTGGTGGAAAAGGCGAAGCGATCGGGCTATCCGACCGAGAAGTTGATCTGGGTGGATCAGACGAAAGTCTGATCCACCCCGGCTTCGGGTCTAGTCGACGATACGCAAGGAGTAATCGGTCGCCTTGACATCCTTCGTCAAGCCGCCAACCGAGATGCGGTCGACGCCGGTCTCGGCGATCGCCCGCACCGACTCCATGGTCACTCCGCCCGACGCTTCCAGCAGCGCCCTGCCGGCGTTGAGATTGACCGCTTCGCGCATTTGCGCCAGCTCGAAATTATCGAGCAGCACCGACACCGCGCCGCAGGCCAGCGCTTCCGACAACTGCGCCAGGGTCTCCACTTCGATCTGCACCGGTTTGCCGGAGTTCAGGGCCGCGGCCGCCGCCAGCGCCTGGCCGACCCCGCCGGCCGCGGCGATATGGTTTTCCTTGATCAGGATGCCGTCGAACAGCGCCATGCGCTGGTTTTTGCCGCCGCCGACGCGCACCGCGTACTTTTGCGCCTGGCGCAGGCCCGGCAAGGTCTTGCGGGTGTCGAGGATGGCCGCGCTGGTGCCCGCGACGACATCGACGAAGCGCCGGGTGGCGCTGGCCACGCCCGACAGCAGCTGCAGGAAATTGAGCGCGGCGCGTTCGGCGGTGAGCAGCGCCCGCGGGGCCGCTTCGATGGTGCAGACCACGCTGCCGGCCGCCATCAAGTCGCCCTCGGCGTAGTTCCACGTCACTTGGGTAGCCTGGTCGAGCGCCTGCATGACGCCGTCGAACCACGGCGCGCCGCACAGCACCGCGTCCTCGCGCACGATCACGCGGGCGCGCACGCGGGTGTCGTTCGGCACCAGCAGGCCGGTCAGGTCGCCGCTGCCGACGTCTTCCAGCAGCGCGGCCAGGATGTTTGCCTCGAATGCGGACTGCAGCGCGGCGTCGAATTCGTTATATGGATTAACCAGGTTGCTCATGCCGGACCCACTCCTGAAAACAATACGGTCTCTTTGGCCAGATCGGCCGTCGGCAGCGCCTTGGCCTTTTTGGCCGCGGCGAAATCGAGCATGCGGTCGATCGAGCGCACCGCCTGCCTGCCGATTTCGGGATCGACGAACACTTCGTTGTTCATATGTTCCAGCACCTCGGCCAGGTTGCGCAGGCCGTTCATTGCCATCCACGGGCAGTGGGC
>JAQGNM010000093.1 GCA_028291845.1 Massilia sp.
GACGGCTTCCAGACCGAGCTGGTGGCCGAAGCGATCCTGGCCTCGGCCGTCACCGGCGCCTGGACCGAGATCGCATCATGAGCGCGGCCGGCACCAGCGCTGCGGGGATTGCGCCGAGCGCCGCTGCGTCCGCCGCGGCCGGCGCCGGCGTGACGGACGCAGTGCGCATGACCGGCGTGTCGAAGTCCTTCGGCGGGGTGCGCGCGCTGCAGGACGTCAACCTGTGCTTCCGGCGCGGCGAAATTCATGCGCTGCTCGGCGGTAACGGCGCCGGCAAATCGACCATCCTCAAGATCCTCAACGGCGTGCACGTGCCGGACCAGGGGACGGTCGAAGTGGACGGGGTGGCGCTCACCGAGCACACGCCCGAGGCGGCGCGCCGGGCCGGCATCGCGATGATCTTCCAGGAGATGAGCCTGGTGCCGACCTTGAGCGTGGCCCAGAACATCTTCCTGACCCGCGAGGCGCGCAACCGCTTCGGCATGATCGACGACCGCGAGGCCGAGCGCCGCGCGCGGGTGCTGTTCCACGAGCTTGGCGTGGACATCGATCCGCGCCTGTGCGTCTCCGAACTGAGCGCCGGCCAGCAGCAGCTCACCGAAATCGTCAAGGCCACCTCGCAGAAAGCGCGCGTGCTGATCCTTGACGAGCCGACCACGGCCCTGTCGGGTACCGAGGTCGAGCACCTGTTTTCCCTGCTGGCGCGCCTGAAGGCCGAGGGCGTGGCGATCGTCTATGTGTCGCACCGGATGGACGAGATCTTCAAGATCGCCGACGTCGCCACCATCTTGCGCGACGGGCGCCACGTGATGACGGCGCCATTGAAAGAATTCACGCTGCAGTCGATGATCGAACAGATCGTCGGGCGTAGCGCCGGCGGCTTTGACGAGCCGCAAGCGCACCCTGGCCCGCGCGGCGAGGCGCTGCTCGAGTTGCGCGGCGTGTCCGGCGCCAGGCGCCCCGGGCAGGCGGTCAACCTGGTGGTCCATCGCGGCGAGGTGGTCGGCGTGGCGGGCCTGCTCGGCAGCGGGCGCAGCGCAATGGCGCGCGTGCTGTGCGGGATCGACCCTCTGGCACGCGGCGAGATACTCATCGGCGGCAAGGCGGTGCGCATCGCCAGTCCCGGCGACGCGATCGCCAACCGGATCGCCTTGATCCCCGAAGACCGGCGCCGCCAGGGTTTTGTGGCCGCGCACAGCGTGGCGGAAAACATCTGCCTGCCGGTGCTGGACAAACTCAGCAGGTCGTCCTGGATTTCGAACCAGAAGGCGAAGGAGCTGGTCGACGCGCAGATCAAGCGCCTGCGCGTGAAGACCGCATCGAGCGACAGCCTGATGGGCACGCTCTCCGGCGGCAATGCACAAAAGGTGGTGATCGCAAAATGGCTGGCGCTCGACCCCGAGGTGCTGGTGCTCGACGAGCCCACCGCCTGCATCGACATCGGCAGCAAGGGCGAGATCGTGGCGCTGATCCGCGAACTGGCCAGCCAGGGCAAGGCGATCCTGATCATCTCGTCCGAGCTCGCCGAGCTGCTCGCTGCCAGCGACCGCATCGTGGTGATGGCGAACGGCCAGGTGGTGCGCGACATCCCGCGCCATGAGATCGACCAGCAAACGGTTGGCGCGACCGACGTCGCCGAACGTCTCCAGCTGGCCGAACGCTACCTGCAGCTGGCCCTCCAGCACCGGGCGCAAGAATGGATCTGATACAGGATCTGATCCATCGCGCCCTGATCCATCGAGCTTAAGCGCAACCTGTTAATTCATCCCCTATGTGGAGCATCAAATGAGCAAGGATACAACTGCAACATTGCCCGGCCCTGAATGGCGGCTCCGGCTGGCCGGCTCGTGGCGCCAGAACGTCATCTATCTCGGTTTCGTCGTGATTTTCGTGATTTTTTCGGTCGTGCTGCATGAGCAGGGCTTTCTCGACCCGAACAATCTGCTCAACATCATTCGCCAGACCGCGATGATCGCGGTGATGGCGGTGGCCATGACGTTTGTGCTGGCCGCCGGCGAGATCGACCTGTCGATCGGCGCGGTAGCCGGCCTGACCTCGGTCACCACCGCCCTGGCGATCGATGCAGCCGGCCCGCTGGTGGGCGTGGGTGCGGGACTGGCCACCGGCCTCGCGGTCGGGATGTGCAATGGCCTGTTGACCACCCGTGTCGGCATCCCGTCCTTCCTGACCACGCTGGCCATGCTGGGCATCGCCAAGGGTGTGGCCATGTGGGCCAGCGGCACAGCCGCGATTCCGGTCCTGCAGCCCGGCTATTCCTTTCTGTTTGGTGGCGGCAATCTCGGTCCGGTGCCGATGCTGCTGATCTGGACCCTGGTGTGCGCGGTGGCCGGCCACCTGGTGCTGCGCCGTACCAGTTTCGGACGCCGCGTGCTGGCAACCGGCGGCAATGAAACCGCGGCCCGTTACAGCGGCGTCGACACGCGCTCGATCAAGCTGCGCGTGCTGCTGATGTCGAGCATGGCTGCGGCGCTGGCCGGCATGTTGTACGCCGGGCGCCTGCAATCGGGGCGCTTCCAGCTCGGCGAGGGCGATGAGCTGTCGGTGATCGCGGCCGCGGTGCTGGGCGGCACCAGCCTGTTCGGCGGCGCCGGCACGGTCGCCGGCACCATTATCGGCGCGCTGATGATCGGCATGATCAACAACGGCCTGATCCTGATGGGGCTCGAGTTCAGCCAGCAGCTGATCGCACGCGGCGCCATCATTATTCTCGCGGTCGCGTTGAGCCAGCAAAAACGCTGACGTCCGAACCGCGTACTGAAGCCCGAACCCATTATTATCGCAGTAAGCCCGTTTTATAAAGGAATCTCAGTGTCGATTGTTGCAATAGCCAAGCGTGCCGGTGTGTCGACTGCAACGGTATCCCGCGTCATCAACGGCAGCGCCCCGGTGCGTCCCGAGGCCCGCCAGCGGGTCGAGGCGGCCATCGAGCAGCTCGGATACCGGCCCAATCTGCTGGCGCGCAATTTGCGCACAGCCAAAAGCCGCCTCCTGTTGACCCTGGTGCCGGACTTTGGCAACCCGTTCTATGCCGAGATCGTGCGCGGCATCGATTCGGTCGCGCGGCGGGAGGGCTATCACGTACTGCTGTGCGACACCAGTGCAGGCCTGTCGGACGAGCGTACCTATTTTGACCTGTTACGCAATCACATGGCCGACGGCGCGATCTGCCTTGATCCGGACACCATCCAGAAAACCCTGGCGGCAGAGGCGACCGACCTGTTCTGGGTCGCCTGCTGCGAATACGACCAGGACGCGCCGGTACCGTTCGTCGGCATCGATAACGCCAGGGCCGCGTTCGACGCGGTGAGTTACCTGATCGAACGCGGCCACCGGCGCATCGCCTTCATCAACAGCGATGAGCGCTTCCTGTATTCGCGCCAGCGGCGCGCCGGTTACCTCGATGCCCTGCATGCCCACGGGCTCGAGGCACCGGAGGGCGGCATCATCACGACGCTGGGGTTGACCTACGAGCACGGGCGGCGTGCGGTGGCCGACATGCACGCGGCCGGCAGCAGGCTAGACGCGATCTTCGCCGTGTCCGACACGCTGGCGATCGGCGCGATGCAGGGCGTGCGCGATGCCGGGCTGGCGGTGCCGAAGGACGTGGCGGTGATGGGCTTCGACAACATTCCGATGGCGACGATGGTGCAGCCGGAGCTGAGCACCGTCGGGCAGCCGATGTGGCAGATCGGCGAAACCGCGGCAACGCTCCTGCTGCAGCGCATGAGCAACCCGGATGCCGAGGTGGCCGGCGTCGTGCTTGAACATCAACTGGTCATCCGCGGCTCGGCTTAGCTCCGCCGCAAGACCTGGCAAACAACGAAAGATTGCATATGAAGACCATCAAAGGACCGGCCATTTTCCTGGCCCAGTTCCTGGGGAACGAGGCGCCATTCGACACCCTGCCGAACCTGGCGCGCTGGGCGGCCGGGCTCGGTTACAAGGGCATCGAAGTGCCGACCGATCCCAGGTTGTTCGACCTTGCCACGGCAGCGGCCAGCCAGACCTACTGCGACGACGTGCGCGGCGAGCTTGCCGACATCGGCGTCGAGATCACCGATCTGTCGAACCACCTGCAGGGCCAGCTGATGGCCGTTCACCCTGCCTACGACAGCCTGTTCGACGGTTTTGCCGCGCCTCACGTGCGCGGCAACCCGGCCGCGCGCACCGCGTGGGCGGCCGAACAGATGACACTGGCCGCACAGGCGTCGAAACGGCTCGGGCTGACGGCGCACGCCACCTTTTCGGGCGCGCTGGCCTGGCCCTATCTGTACCCCTGGCCGCAGCGTCCCGCCGGCCTGGTCGAGGAAGCGTTTGCCGAACTGGCCCGGCGCTGGCGGCCGGTGCTCGACTCTTTCGACGCCGCCGGGGTCGACGTCTGCTTCGAACTGCATCCGGGAGAAGACCTGCATGACGGCGTGACCTTCGAGCGTTTCCTCGATGCGGTCGATCACCACCCGCGCGCCAACATCCTGTACGACCCCAGCCACTTCATGCTGCAGCAGCTCGACTACCTGGCATTCATCGACATCTACCACCAACGCATCAAGGCGTTCCACGTCAAGGATGCCGAATTCCGGCCCGACGGCCGCCAGGGCGTCTACGGCGGCTACCAGAACTGGATCGACCGCGCCGGGCGCTTCCGTTCACTCGGCGACGGTCAGGTCGACTTCAAGGCGATCTTCTCGAAGATGGCCCAGTACGACTATCCGGGCTGGGCGGTACTGGAATGGGAATGCTGCATCAAGCACCCCGAGGATGGCGCGCGCGAAGGCGTGCCCTTCATCGAGCAGCACATCCTGCGCGTGGCAGAGCGCGCGTTCGACGATTTCGCCGCCAGCGGCGCCGACGCCAACACGCTCGGGGCGCTGCTCGGCACCGCCCCGGCTGCCCGCCCTGCCCGGGAGCTGCCGATATGAAACGACGGATTCGCCTGGGGATGGTCGGCGGCGGGCAGGGCGGCTTCATCGGCGCCGCGCACCGGGTCGCCGCGCGGCTCGACGACCAGTATCAGCTGGTGGCGGGGGCCTTGTCGTCCGACCCGCAACGCGCGCGCGACAGCGGCGCCGAGCTGCACCTGGACCCGGCGCGCTGCTACGCCGACTACCGCGCGATGGCGGAGCAGGAAGCGCGCCGTGCCGACGGTATCGATGCGGTCACGATCGTCACCCCGAACCACCTGCATTTTCCGGTTGCGGCAGCGTTTCTCGAACACGGCATCCATGTCATCTGCGACAAGCCGATGACCACCAACCTGGCCGACGCCGACGCGCTGCAGCGGCTGGCCGGGGAGAGCGGTCTGCTGTTCATGGTCACCCATACTTACTCCGGCTATCCGCTGGTGCGCCATGCGCGTGAACTGGTCGCCGCCGGCGCGCTCGGTGAGATCCGCGTGGTGCAGGTCGAGTACGCGCAGGACTGGCTGGCCGAGCCGCTCGAACGCAGCGGGCAAAAACAGGCCGAATGGCGCGCCGATCCTGGCCGTGCCGGCCCGGCCGGGGCGCTCGGTGACATCGGCACGCATGCATTTCACCTCGCCGCTTTCGTCAGCGGCCTGCAGGTGTCGGAACTGGCGGCCGAGCTGACCAGCTTTGTCGGCGGCCGCCAGCTCGACGATCACGTGCAGGTCATGTTGCGCTTCAAGGGCGGTGCGCGCGGGATGCTGTGGGCGAGCCAGGTGGCGGCAGGCAGCGCCAACCGCTTGCAGCTGCGTCTCTACGGCAGCAAGGCGGGCCTGCATTTTGACCAGGAAAATCCCGAGGAACTGTGGCTCACGCCCTTGGGTGCGCCGGCGCAGCGCATACGGCGCGGCGCCACCGCCGCGGGCGGCGCGGCGGCGCGGGCCAGTCGTTTGCCGGCCGGCCACCCGGAAGGCTATTTCGAAGCCTTTGCCCAGCTGTACCGGGATTTCGCCCACTTGTGGCACGCCCGTAACGAAGGCATTGCGCCCGACCCGGCGGCTGCCCTGATACCCACGGTCGCGGACGGGCGCCAGGGCATGGCGTTCATCGACGCAGTACTGCGCAGCCACCAGGCCGGGACGCGATGGGTCGGCCTGCGTTGAAGCGCTCGCCGGAATTTTTTCGGACCAATATGTAATCGTTTACATTTTTCTGTGGATGCATGACCGGCGCCACCTCATCGACTAAAGGAAGCGAGCACATGAGAGAAATTGTCCTGCTGGTGGTCTTCAAGGCAAAGCCGGGCAAGCAAGCGCCGTTGACCGCGCTGCTGCAGCAGATGTCGGTGCTGTCGCTGGCCGAAACCGGTTGCTGCGCATACACATTGCATGTCGACGCCGACGACCCGGCCACGCTGGTGCTGTACGAAGTCTGGAGCGACCAGGCCGCGCTCGATGCGCACGACCAAAGCGCGCATGTGGCGCACTTTATCGGCGCATTGCCGGCCCTGGTGGCAGGCCCGATGGACCGCAAGGTGCTGGCGCGCCTGAGCTGAGGCGCCTGCGCCGAACGGAAAGTTGCTGTAACCGCTACGTTTTTATCGCAGTTAACCATTCAGGAGACACAGATGTTCCGTTACACCGCTGAAATTCTTCCGTACCACGACTACCCGTTTGAAGATGCGATTGCAGAACTCGCCAAGCTCGGCTTCAAGGAGGTCAACCTGTGGTCGAGCGCGGCGCCGCTGGCGCACCACGTCAACCCGGGCGACGACATCGGCGCGATCCGCGCGGTGCTCGACAAATACGACATCAAGCCCTGCGGCCTGACGATGTACGGCAAGACCCAGGCCGAAATGCTCGAACGCATAGATTTCGCCGCCGAACTCGGCATCGACACCGTGGTGTTCGACTGCGAGGCCAACTACGCCGACTTCGTCTCGCGCTTCCTGCCGCCGCTGGTCGAACTGGGCGAGAAGCGCGGCGTGCGCATCGCGGTCGAGAATCACCTGACCGTGCCGTTCTCGGCCGACTTCGAGTCGGGCGCGAACGAAGAGAAGCGCTGGGACGAAGGCGTCGATTCACTGGCCCAGATCAAGCGCCTGGTGCGCGATATCGACCATCCGAACCTGGGCGTGTGCCTGGCGCCGCCGCACCTGTGGGTGATGGGCGAGACGATCAGCGATGCGATCACTTTCCTGGCCGAGCGCAAGCGCCTCTATTACTACTACATCTGGGATATCGACCGCAACTACCGGCACGGCGTCGACGGCCTGAACTTCGGTCCGGGCGAGAAGCAATTGCCGCGCTATGACGGGACGCTCGATCACGCGGTGCCGCTGGCCGCGCTCAAGCGGGTCGGGTTCACCGGGCCGGCCAGCGTCAAGTGCCACGGCACCCACGGCTGGTCGATTGACAGGATCAGTTCGCAGCTGGCCGCTGCGGACAGCTATATCCGCGATTGCCTGGACCGCATCGAGGCATCTGCATCGCAGTAAAGAATTGCCACCGCGCGTGGCATAGCGGGCCCTGTCCACGAACCGGGCCGACCCCAGCAGGCATCGCACAGGTGCTTGTCCAATAATAGGAGATGAAGTGAAATGAATACCATAACAATGAAATTGCTGAAGTCGGTCACGCTGGTGGCAGGGGCGCTGGCGGTGGGCGGACCGGCGCTGGCGCTCGACTACAACGGTTATTTCCGGGGCCTGGCCGGATCGAACTCATCCAAAGGCGGCCCGACCTGCTTCCAGATGACCGGCACCCTGGCCAAGTATCGCCTGGGCAACGAGTGCCAGGTCTATGGCGAATTCTGGATGGGGCAGGAAGTCGCCAAGACTGACGACGGCGCCTCGTTTTCGGGCAACATCATGTTCTACTTCAACAACGCCAACGTCTCCTCGGAGGTGGACACGGTGGGCCTGTCGCAAGTCTATGCACAAGGTGACAAGATCCCCGAGTTCAACGGCGCCAGCCTGTGGGCCGGCCGCAAATACTACAAGCGTGAAGCGCTCGGACCGAACGACTTCTTCTACTGGAACGGCCAGGGTTTCGGCGGCGGCATGGAGGACATGCGCGTGGGCGACAACCTGAAGTTCAGCTATGCCTGGCTGCGCAGGGACAAACTGATCGCCACCACCACCGGCGGTGGCGGCAGCCGCGCCGCGATCGGTGCGCCGGCGGTCGGCGCGCTGGCGGAAAACGGCAGCAACTCGGCCAGCCGCCACGATTTCCAGCTGCGCGGTATCCCGACCAACCCGAACGGCTCGCTCGAACTGGGCCTGAGCTACATTGCCAAGGACGCCAAAGGCTCGGACGATTACCCTGAGCGCATGCTCCACTCCGGCTACGGCGTGACGGTCCAGCACCGCCAGACCGGCATCCTGGGCGACGGCTGGAACAAGCTGGCGCTGCAATACGGCGTCGGCCCCGGCACCGGCGGCAATGACGCCGGCATCGGCTCGATCGGCAACCTGACCGACAGCAAGGATATCCGCCGCTACCGTGTGGTCGAGGGTGCCTATGCCCAGTTCACGCCGCGTCTGGGCGCCGAACTGGTCGCCATCTACCAGAAGGACACCGGCTACACGGCGGCCCAGACGGTGATCGGGCGCGCCGAAAACAAGGTCTGGACCAGCCTCGGCGGACACCTGGTGTATGGCTTCACCCAGCACATCAAGCTCGGTGCCGACCTCGGTTTCGATACCGTGAAGCCGGAAAACGGCGCAACGCGGCGCATGACCAAACTGACCATTGCGCCGACCATTTCGTCCGGTCCGCGCCTCAGTGCCCGGCCGGACCTGCGCCTGTTCTATACCTACGCCAAATGGAACGATGCGGCCCGCGAGGCGGCCGACTTCGCCAACGCCGGCAGCGCCTTGTCGTCGACCGGCGCATTCGGGCGCGCCACTTCCGGCTCGATGGTGGGTATCCAGGTCGAAGCCTGGTTCTGAATAGAATCAGTGAAAAAGGCCAGCTTCCGAGCTGGTCTTTTTCGTTGGCGGGTGCAGCCGAACGCGCAGCCGGCCGGGGCAGGCGTCGACGTTTTGCACGTGGTTCGCGCCCGGGTACTCAATCCCCGCTATCGAATCTTGCCGGACGGGGAGCGGGTGGCGATGCGTCGGCCTGCCGCCTGACCAGGGGCTGCAACAGCCGTGGCGACAGATAGATGGGGAATTGGGAGACGGCGAAGTAAAGCCAGCTGAGGCTGGGCAACACGCCGCCGGTTGCCGCCACCATCAATCCCAGGTTGCGCTGCGCCACCATCAGGGCAATCGCCAGGGCGCGCTCGCGGCCCGCCCATGCGAACAGCAAGGCGGTCGAACCGAGCAGGGCGGCAAATACACCGAAGGCCAGCAGGATATAGCCGGCGACGGCCAAGGGCGCGGCCATCAGTTGCGCCGCGACGTTCTCCATCAATGCTGCCACGATGACGAACAGGATCACGATATTCATGCCGCCGATCGCGTCCTTGTAGCGCTCGACCTTTGCGGGAGAGGCGGCGCGGCGGATGCCAAGGCCGATCAGGGCCGAACCTGCGAGCAGAGCGAGCAACTTGGTTCCGATCGCTACCGGTGACAGCGGCATGTCGTGGCCAATCAACAGGTAGGTGAACAGGGGCGCGGTCAGTGGAATCAAGGCCGTGCTGGCGATCATCGACACCAGCACGAGCGTTGCGTCCAGTCCCATCAAGGCGGCCAGCGCGGGCGCCGCCATCATCGGCGGAGCGATGCCTTGCAAGATGAGGCCGCGGTACAGCGCTGGCGAGCTCTGGTGGATGCCGCTTGCGATACAGACCGCCCCGACCAATAGCGGCACGACCAGGGTGGACCAGGCGGCTGCCAGCAATACCAGCCCTGGCCGCTTCAGATAGCGGAGCAATGCCGTGGTGTCGATGCGCACGAAGGAAAGACACAGCAAGGCGAAAACCGCCTCCGTGATAAACGGCTTGAGCAGGGCGCCGACGGGCGGTAAGGCAATCCCGACGAAGACGATGGCGGCCAGTGCGCGTGGTCCCTGTCGACCCAGCCATGCCAGCATATTCATCGGCGCAATGAGACTGGATTTCGCTGACAAAACGTGTGCCCTGGGTTACAAGGCCAGCAGGCCCGATGGCTGCCGGATGGCGACGTCCTTCGAGAACGATGCCGTTTTACCCGAGGTCGCGCCGTCACTCAGCCGGAAGCTCGTCACCAGGGTCGCAAGGCGCTCCGCCTCGTCCTGCATGGAACCGGCCGCCGACGCCGCTTGCTCCACCAGTGCCGCATTTTGCTGGGTCGTCGAGTCCATCGACGAGATTGCCTGGTTGATATGTTTAATGCCAACGCTTTGTTCTTTCGAGGCATCCGCGATCAGGGCCATGATCCGGGTCACCTCGTCGACGCTGGCGACCACGTCATCCATGGTCGTACCGGCCTGGGAGACCAGCGCACTGCCACTGTTGATGCTGTCCACCGAGTTGTTGATCAGCTCTTTGATTTCCTTTGCGGCGGCGGCACTGCGCTGCGCGAGATTGCGTACCTCCGAGGCGACCACCGCGAAGCCGCGTCCTTGTTCCCCGGCCCGTGCAGCCTCGACGGCGGCATTCAAGGCCAGGATATTGGTCTGGAACGCGATACCGTCGATGACGGAAATGATGTCGACGATGCGGCGCGCGGACCCGTTGATCTTTTCCATCGTGTGCACGACCCGCAGGACGACGTCGCCACCTTGCTGGGCAACGGCGGACGCGCGCTGTGCGAGCTCATTGGCCTTGCTGGCGTTCTGCTCGTTCAGCGACACCGTGCTGGTGAGTTCTTCCATCGACGCGGCCGGCTCCTGCAGGGCGGACGCTTGCGCGTCGGTGCGCGACGACAGGTCCATGTTGCCGCTGGCGATCTGCGACGATGCCGTGGCGATCATCG
>JAQGNM010000112.1 GCA_028291845.1 Massilia sp.
TCACCGCGGCAGTACTCGAGCACCTGCTCCTTGGTCAGCGCCGGGTCCTTCTTGACGATGAACAGCTTGACCGCTTCTCCCGAGTTCGCGTCCGGCACACCGACGCAAGCCACTTCCAGCACTTGCGGCATCATCGACACCACCGCCTCGACTTCGTTCGGATAGACGTTGAACCCGGACACCAGGATCATGTCCTTCTTGCGGTCGACGATGCGGGTGCTGCCATCCTGCTCCATGATGCCGATGTCGCCAGTGCGGAAAAACCCGTCCGAGGTCATCGATTTCAGGGTTTCATCGGGGCGGTTCCAGTAGCCGGCCATTACCTGCGGGCCGCGGATGGCGATCTCGCCGCGCTCGCCCAGCGCCACTTCAAAGCCGGCGTCGTCGAGGATGCGCACCTCGGTCGACGGCAGCGGCAGGCCGATGGTGCCGGTAAAACGGGTGATGTCGCAGCGATTGGCGGTGGCGACGGGAGAGGTCTCCGACAAGCCATATCCCTCGACGATCGGCGTGCCGGTCACCTTCAGCCATTTGTCGGCCACCGCCTGCTGCACCGCCATGCCGCCGCCATTGCAGACGCGGTAGCTGGAGAAATCGAGCTTGGCAAAATCCGGATTGTTGAGCAGGCCGTTGTAGAGCGTGTTTACCGCCGGGAAGATATTGATGCGGTACTTGCCCAGCTCTTTGACAAAACCGGGCATGTCGCGCGGGTTCGGGATCAGCACGTTCATGCCGCCCAGGCGAATCGCCATCAGCGCGCAGACGGTCAGCGCATAGATGTGATACAGCGGCAGCGCGCAGACGAACTGCAGCTGCTGGCCGGCCGGCAGGGTCGACAAGGTCGGCTTCAACCACGCTTCGTTCTGCAGCACGTTGGCAATCACATTCCGGTGCAGCAGCACGGCGCCCTTCGATACGCCGGTGGTGCCGCCGGTGTACTGCAAAAAGGCGATGTCGTCGTGCTTGATGGTCGCCGGGGTGAAGGTCAAACGGCCGCCTTCGCGAATCACCTGATTGAAGGGCACCGCGTTCGGCAAGCTAAACGCCGGCACCAGCTTTTTGACTTTACGGACCACCAGGATGACGATGGCGCCTTTGACGGTGCCCAACAAATCGCCCAAGGTGGCGACGATCACGTGTTTCACCGGCGTTTTCGCCAGCACGTGTTCGACGGTGGTCGCAAAATTTTCCAGCACGACGATCGCCTCGGCGCCGGAGTCGATCAGTTGGTGCTCCAGTTCGCGCGCCGTGTACAGCGGATTGACGTTGACGATGACGTACCCGGCGCGCAGGACGGCTGCCAGCGCCACCGGGTACTGCAGCACATTGGGCATCATCAGCGCCACGCGGGCGCCCTGCTTGAGGCCCTTCGATTGCAGCCAGGCCGCCATTTTGCGCGACATCGTGTCCAACTCGGCATAGGTGATCGACTTGTCCATGCAGGCGAACGCCTTGCGATCCGCGTAGCGCGTAAAAGCGTCTTCCAGCATATGGGTCAGCGACTGGTACTGGGTCCAGTCGATTTCCGCCGGCACGCCGCTCTGATACGATTTAAGCCAAAACTTGTCCATCCGCGCCTCTTTTACTAAAAAACAAAAAACTAAAAAACTAAAAACTCAAACAATAAAAAACGCCCGGCGACCGGGCGTTACGGTGGAGGGACCCGCGGGTCCGTCCATCCTCGTCACGCAGCCCGCTTGGCCGATTCCGCCGGGGTCTCGTCGCGCAGCACGCGGCGCAGGATCTTGCCGACGTTGGTCTTCGGCAGATCGTTGCGGAACTCGATGTACTTCGGCTTTTTATAGCCGGTCAGCTGCTCCTTGCAGTAGTCCATCAGCTGCTCCTTGGTCAGCGCCGGGTCCTTGCGCACCACGAATACCTTGACCGCTTCGCCGGAGTGCTCGTCGGGCACGCCGATGACGGCGCATTCGAGCACGCCCGGATGGGCGGCGATCACGCCTTCGAGCTCGTTCGGGTAGCCGTTAAAACCCGACACCAGGATCATGTCTTTCTTGCGGTCGACGATTTTCACCGCGCCGCTGGCATCCATCACGCCGACGTCGCCGGATTTGAAGAAGCCGTTCGACGTCATCACCTTGGCGGTCTCGTCGGGGCGGTTCCAGTAGCCGACCATCACCTGCGGGCCGCGGATGGCGATTTCGCCGCGCTCGCCCAGCGGCACTTCCTCGCCGTCGTCGTCGAGAATGGCGATATCGGTCGACGGCACCGGCAGGCCGATGGTGCCGGAAAAGCCATCCATATTGGCCGGATTGCAGGTGGCCACCGGCGAGGTCTCGGACAGGCCATAGCCTTCGATGATCGACACCCCGGTGATGGCTCGCCACTTGTCGTTGACCGCCTGCTGCACCGCCATGCCGCCGCCGTTAGCGATTTTCAGGCCGGAGAAATCGACCGCGCCGAAATCCGGATGGTTGACCAGCGCGTTGTACAGGGTATTCACCGCCGGCAGCATGTTGACCTTGTACTTGCGCAGCTCCTTGACGAAGCCGCCGACATCGCGCGGATTCGGTATCAGGATGTTGAGCGCGCCGACGCGCATGCCCCACATGGCGCAGCAGGTCAGCGCGAAGATGTGGTACAGCGGCAGGGCGCAGACGATGGTGGTCTGTTCGCCGCCCGACTGGCCGAGCACCGGCGCCGACCAGGCTTCCGACTGCAGCAGATTGGCGATGATGTTGCGGTGGCTGAGGGTGGCGCCTTTCGACACCCCGGTGGTGCCGCCGGTGTACTGCAAAAAGGCGATGTCGCGCGGCGTACTGGCGACCGCCGCAAACTGCATTTTGGCGCCCTGCGCCAGCATGTCCTTGAAACGCACCGTGTTGGGCAGGCTGAATTCCGGGACCATCTTCTTGACGTTGCGGACCACGAAATTGACGATGGCGCCCTTGGCGCCGCCCAGCATTTCGCCCATGCTGGCCACCACGATGTGCTTGACGCCGGTGCGCGGCAGCACCTGCTGCAAGGTGTGCGCGAAATTCTCCAGGACGATGATCGCTTCGCAGCCGGAATCGACCAGCTGGTGCTCGAGTTCACGCGGGGTATACAAGGGGTTGACATTGACCACCGTGTAGCCGGCGCGCAGGATGGCGGCGATGGCGATCGGGTACTGCAGCACGTTGGGCATCATGATGGCCACGCGCGCGCCCTTTTGCATGCCGCGGCTCTGCAGCCAGGCGGCGGCGCGGCGCGAGTACTGGTCGAGCTCCGCATAGGTGAGGAACTTGTCCATGCAAACGTAAGCGTTGCGCTCGGCATATTTGACGAAGGACTCGTCGAGCAACTGGACCAGCGAATGGTACTGGTCGGGATCGATCTCCGCCGGCACACCAGGGGGATAAGATTTCAGCCAAATTTTGTCCATCGGGATGCCTTTGTCTCGTAATTATCGTTATTTGCGCCGTCGGGGGTGCAATCTTATAAAGGTGCTCCCGTGAGATGCTATCGGGCAGTGGCGTTGAAGGCAAGCGCTTTTGTCCAGATTCGAAGGCGCGCTCTAACCTGCCAGGCAGCTTATTCGTCCTGGGTGCTCGATGGCGCGACGCCGCCCAGCGCCACCAGGCGCCGGTGGCGCTCCGGCTTGTCGAGCGCAGCCAGGCGGCGCGCGGCCGCGTAAAAGGCAGGGAAGCTGCCTTCGCGCTTGAGCAGGTTTCTGAACGCCGGCACGAAATCGCTGTAGGTCGCCACCGCCGCCAGGTGGGCGTTCGACAGCGGCTCCGCAAAGAAGCGGTCGTAGCCGGCGTAACCGCCCCAGCGCACTTTCAGCGCCGCATAGTCGAGCTGCAGCTGGGCGAACAGGCGCTTTTTTTCAGCCAGTTTGGCGCCATCGCCGGCGCTCGATTTGTAGTTGGCTTCGAGCGCGCGGCGGCAGGCCAGCAGCAGCTGCAGAAAATCCTGCCGGCGCACGGTGTAGCGCGCGTAGTTCTCGCGCATGGCCTGGTTACCGAAGCGCTCGAGCCACTGCTCGACACCGGCCTCCTCCACCGCGCTGGCGAACGATTCGTTGAACTGCGAGTCGCCGGCGACGTACACCACCTGGTGCGACAGCTCGTGAAAAATCAGCCGCGCCAGTTCGGCGTCGGGATAGTTGATGAACGTCGAGATCAGCGGATCGTTGAAGTAGCCGAGCGTCGAATAAGCCGACACGCCGCCCACCTGGACGTCGTAGCCGGCCTCGCGCAGCTCCTTGGCGTACGCCGCCGCATCTTCCTTGCCGTAGTACCCCCGGTAGTTGACGCAGCCGGCCACCGGGAAGCACCACTGGATCGGTTTCATCGACAGCGCCGGCGTGGCGACGACGTTCCACACCACGAAGGGGCGCGAAAGCGCCGTGTAGTTGCGGTAGCTCTTGTTGTCGGGCAGGGCCAGCCTGGCCACCGCGAAGGCGCGGATCTGGCGCGCGGCGGCCAGCCGGATTTTCAGTTGCGGCGTGGTGGCCGGATCGGCGATCACCTCGTCGATCGGGCGCGAATCGGCCAGCAGTGCGATTTGCCCCTGTGCCGCCTGGGTGTAGTAGCCAAGGGTGGAGCAGCCGGCCAGGCCGGCGGCGACGGCGCCGGCGCCGAGAACGAGACGCCACTGCAGCTTCATGATGGCGCTTTTTCCACTTCGACCAGGGTATCGTAAAAGGTCGGCGCGCGGCCCATGTCGGTCAAGCGCTGGCTGGTGACCTGGTTAGCGTTCTTGCCGTCGCTCGACAGCTTTTTCCACCAGATCGACAGGCCCACCACCAGGCCCTGTCTGGCCTTCTCCGTCACCCTGGCCCTGGCGACGAACGAGCCGCGCTCGTTGAAAATGCGCGCCATGTCGCCGTGATGGATGCCGCGGGCGTCGGCGTCGGCCGGGTGGATGTCCAGATACGGCTCGCCGTCGACGCCGCGCAGGCTCTTGATGTTGACGAACGTCGAATTCAAGAAATTGCGCGCCGGCGGAGAAATCATCGCCAGCGGAAACCGTTTAGCCAGTTCGGGGTTCGACGCCGCCGACTCGTACGGCGCAATGTAGGCAGGCAGCGGATCGAGGCCGTCGGCCAGCATGGACGCCGAATAAAACTCGCATTTGCCCGATGGCGTAAAAAAGCCGCCGTCGGCGAACGGCGCATCGGCCACCACCAGCTTTTGCCACCCCGTGCGTTTTAATGATTCCCAGTCGAAGTGGATGGCGCGCGGGTGCCGCTTGTCGAAGGCTTTCGCGGCCAACTGGTCGTCGGTCTCGCTGAAACAGGGGTCGGTAAAACCCATGCGCGCCGCCAGCAACCTGAAAATCTCGGTGTTCGGTTTGGCCTCGCCCATCGGAGAAATCGCCGCGTTATTGGCCATCATGTACAGGTGGCCGTACGCCAGGTGGGCGTCGATGTGCTCGAGCTGGGTGGTTGCCGGCAGCAGGATGTCGGCGTAGTCGGCGCTGTCGGTTTGAAAATGCTCGAGGACGACGGTGAACAAATCCTCGCGCAGGAAGCCGCGCATGACCTTATCCGAGTCCGGTGCGATGGCCAGCGGGTTGGCGTTGTAGACGATGACCGCTTCCACCTTCGGACCGAAGTCGGGCGAGGCGGCGCGCAATAAATCGTCCCCGATGGTGGTCATGTTGATGGTGCGGACCGGAGACTTTTTCAAATCGGGACGCTGCAGCGCCACCCGGTCGGCGGGGAAGGCGCCGGAGGTCGACAGCTGTACGCCGCCGGCCGCGTGACGCCAGGCGCCGACCAGGGCCGGCAGGCAGGCGATATTACGCACCGCCATGCCGCCGCCGGCGACGCGCTGTACGCCGTAGTTGACGCGGATCGCCACCGGCTCACCGCGCCGTGCGGCCTGGCCGTATTCGCGCGCCAGGCCGATGACTTCGTTCGATGTCAGGCCGCAAATGGCGGCGGTGTGGGCCGGCGTCCATTCCTTCACGCGCTCTTTGAGCGCTTCGAAGCCGAGCGTGTGGCGCGCCACGTAATCGTTGTCGAGCAAATTTTCGGCGATCAGCACATGCATCAGGCCCAGCGCCAGGGCAGCATCGGTGCCGGGCAGCAGGGCAATATGTTGATGGCATTTTTCGGCCGTCAGCGAGCGGTAGGGGTCGATGGCGATCAGGCGCGCGCCGCGCCGCTTGGCTTCCTGGGCGCGGGTCCAGAAGTGCAGGTTGGAGGCGATCGGGTTACCGCCCCAGATGATGATCAGTTTGGCGTCCTGAAACTGCTCGATGTCGGTGCCCATCGCCGCGCCGATGCTGTATTTGTAGCCGGTGATGCCGGCGGTGGCGCAGATGGTGCGGTCCAGGTTCGATGCGCCCAGCTGGTTGAAAAAGCGCGCCGACATCGACTCGCCCTGCACCAGCCCCATGGTGCCGGCATAACTGTAGGGCAGGATCGCCTGCGGATCGTGAGCCGCGATGCTGGTCAGTTTTGCAGCGATGGTGTCGATCGCTTCCTCCCAGCTGATCCGCTCGAATTTGCCTTCTCCCTTGGCGCCGACCCGGCGCATCGGGAACAGCAAGCGCTCGGGATGATAGGTGCGCTCGGCGTACCTCGACACCTTGGTGCACAGCACGCCGGCGGTGGTCGGATGATCGGGATCGCCTTTTACTGCAGTGGCGACGCCGTCCTCCACCGTAATTAACATGGCGCAGGTGTCGGGGCAGTCGTGCGGGCAGGTCGCGCGCACTTGTTCGATGAGCATGGGAGGGCAAAGTGAGGGCTGCGAAGCTTCTACTTTATACGATTTCCGCAGGCAAAGTTGAGCGCTGCGCCGAAGCTCACCGTGCATGTACCGGCAGGGCTACAAGTAGGGCTAAAAGTAGGGCTACAATACGCTTAACAATCGATCATCACCTGGAGACTCCTATGAAACTGGTCGAACCGATCATCGCATTTCACGCCGAATTACAGCAGATCCGCCGCGACATTCACGCCCATCCAGAACTGTGTTACGAAGAACAACGCACTGCCGACGTTGTGGCCGCCAAGCTCACGGAATGGGGCATTCCGGTGGTACGCGGCCTGGGCATCACCGGCGTGGTCGGCATTCTTAAGCGCGGCAGTTCGACCCGGGCCATCGGCTTGCGCGCCGACATGGATGCGTTGCCGATGCACGAGGTGAACAGTTTTGCGCATGCTTCCAAACACCCCGGCAAGATGCACGCCTGCGGCCACGACGGCCACACCGCCATGCTGCTGGGCGCGGCGCACCACCTGGCCGCCCACGGCAATTTCGACGGCACCGTCTACCTGATTTTTCAACCGGCCGAAGAGGGCGGCGCCGGGGCGCGCCGCATGATCGAGGACGGCTTGTTTGAACAATTTCCCATGGACGCCGTGTACGGCATGCACAACTGGCCCGGCATGGAACAGGGCAGCTTCGGCGTGGTGGCCGGGCCGATGATGGCGTCGAGTAACGAGTTCAAGGTCACCGTGCGCGGCAAGGGCGCTCACGCCGCGCAGCCGCATCGCGGCGTCGACCCGGTGATGGTGGCGGTGCAGATTGCGCAAAGTTGGCAGACCATCATCTCACGCGAAAAAAGCCCGCTCGACACGGCGGTTTTGTCGATCACCCAGATCCACGCCGGCAGCGCCACCAACGTGATTCCCGATGAAGCCGTGATGATCGGCACCGTGCGCACCTTCAGCACCGAGGTCCTCGACCTGATCGAGCAGCGCATGCACGATATCGCCAGCCACACCGCCGCCGGTTTTCGCGCCAGTGTCGATTTCAGCTTTAAACGCAATTACCCGCCGCTGGTCAATCATGCGGCAGAGACCGCTATCGCCATTGCAGCGATGCAGGCGGTGGCGGGCGCCGAACGGGTCGATACCAAGGTCGAGCCGACCATGGGCGCCGAGGACTTCGCTTTCATGTTGCAGGCGAAACCTGGCTGCTATGTATTTATCGGCAATGGCGAGGGGGAGCACCGCGATGGCGGCCATGGACTCGGGCCATGTCAGTTGCATAACGGCAGCTACGATTTTAATGACAAGCTGTTGCCGGTCGGCGCCAGTTACTGGGTGCGGCTGGCCGAGATGAGCCTGGCGGGGGCCTGACGCTTACGGCAGGCGGTCCGGGGCGCTGCCAAGGCGGTGGCCGGGGTTGACCTGCTCGAGAGCCAGCAATGCCGCGCTCTGGTCGGCTGCCGGGTAGCGCTCGCCGATCGAGGCATAGTGCTCGGTGACCAGTGCCGCCAGCGGCAGGGCAACGCCGGCGCCGGCCGCCGCCGCCAGTACATTGTGCAGGTCCTTGAGCTGGCTTTTGACTTGGCCTCCCGGCAGGAAATTACGGTCCAACATGCGCTGGCCGTGTACTTCCAAAAGCCGGCTTTCGGCGAAGCCGCCGCGCAATGCGGTGCGCACGGCGGCCGGGTCGGCGCCGGCCGCCTGGGCCAACAATAGGGCTTCGGCAATCAAATCCAGGGTGCCGCCGACAATCAACTGATTGCACAGCTTGGCGACCTGGCCGCTGCCGGCCGGGCCCACCAGGGTCGGGCGCCCCATCGCCGACAGCAGCGGCGCTACCTGCTCAAAATCGGCTTGGGCGCCGCCCGCCATGATCGCCAGGGTAGCAGCCTCGGCGCCCAGCACGCCGCCGGACACCGGCGCATCCATGAAACGCACCGCGACGCCGGCCAGCTGTTGGTGAAATTGCAGCGCTTCCGCTTGCTGGGTGGAACTCATATCGATCCACAGGGCGCCCGCCGCCAGATGTGCCTGCGCGGCAGTAATGACCTGGCCAACGATGTTGCCGTCTTCCAGCATCGAGATCACGATATCGGCGCCGGCGACGGCATCGCCCAAGTCGGCATGCGCGCTGATGCCGTCGCCGGTGATAGCCTGCGCCTTCGCAAACGTGCGATTCCATACGCGCAGCGACTGACAGCTGGCGGCCAGGCGGGTCGCCATCGGTTTACCCATCAGGCCGATGCCGAGAAATGTGATTACGGGGGAAGTCATGCGGGCTCCTTGTCGAGCCTCAGATTGTAGCGCGGACGCCCGTATCGGGAACCCGGTACAATGCGAAGCTCTTATCTGAACTGCATTCTTACCTCGGAAACCCCATGTTCATTACCAAATTCATCGCCCGCTCAGTCCTGGTGCTCGGCGCCGTTTTCGCTGCCCAGTCCGCCTTTGCGCAAGATCTCGTCGATTCCGTCGCCCTCGAAGCGGGCGCTGGCGCCAAAGTACAAATGATCCGCATCAGCGCCCAGAAAAACTGGGACCGCGCCTGGTTCGAATCGAACGGCAGCCACTTGTCAGGTTACTGGGACGCCAACCTGGCCCAGTGGCGCGGCAACGCCTACCAAAACGTCTCCGGGCAGCACCAGAACATCACGGTCGTCAACTTGACGCCGGTATTTCGCTATGAAGCCAGCAACAAGCTCGGCTGGTATGCCGAGGGCGGCATCGGCGTCAGCCTGCTGTCGAAACTGTATGACAACGACGACAACCGCCTGTCGACCCACTTCCAGTTCGGCGACCACCTGGGCGCCGGTTATGTATTCGCCAATAAATGGGAACTGGGCGCCAAGATCCAGCATTACTCGAACGGCGGCTACAAGAAGCCAAACAGCGGCGTGAACTGGTTTGTCGTCAAGCTGGCCCGCCCCTTTTAAGTTTTTTCCGTCCGCGTAGGGGCGCGTTCGCTTGACGTCATCGCCGCCGGTTTTATGTGACAATCGGCCGATGACCAGAACCGCCTCCATCAAGACTTATTTGCCGTGGGTGGTTGCTACCGCGCTCTTCATGGAGCAGCTCGACGCGACCATCGTCAACACCGCCATCCCAAGTATCGCCGCCGACCTGCATGTCACGCCCTTGAGCTTGAAGTCGGTGGTCACCAGCTACATTCTCAGCCTGGCTGTCGGCATTCCCATCAGCGGCTGGATCGCCGACCGTTTCGGCACCCGCCGCGTGTTCGGCATCGCCATCGCCATTTTTACCATTGCCTCGGTGCTGTGCGGACTATCGCTCAATCCCACCATGATGACGGCGGCGCGCCTGCTGCAGGGCATCGGCGGCGCCATGATGATGCCTGTCGGCAGGTTGGCGATTATCCGCACCTTTCCAAAATCGGAGCTACTCGGGGCGATGAATTTCGTCATCATCCCGGCCTTGATTGGGCCCTTGCTCGGCCCGACCTTGGGCGGATTGATCGTTCATTGGATCTCCTGGCGGGCAATCTTTTTTGTCAACGTGCCGGTCGGGCTGATCGCCCTGTACTTGGTATGGAAATACATGCCGGACTACAAAGGTACCGAGCGGCGGCCGCTCGATGTGGTCGGGATGATCTTGTTCAGTTGCGGCACCGCCTTGCTGTCCTGGCTGCTGGAAGTGTTTGGCGAGCACACCCTCGAGCCGATGACGGCGCTGCTGATGCTGGTGGTGTCGGTCAGCCTGCTGGTCGCTTACGGCTGGCATGCCAGCGGTATCGAGTATCCGCTGCTGCGCCTGACACTGTTTAAGATTCGCACATTCAGGACGGCGGTACTGGGCGGCTTTGCAACCCGCCTTGGGGTAGGCGGCCTGCCGTTTCTGTTGCCGCTGATGTACCAGGTCGGCCTTGGTTTGCCGGCGTGGAAATCGGGCCTGCTGATGATGCCGACGGCGTTGGCGGCGATGGGCATGAAATTGATCTCGCCACGCCTGCTGGCCCGCTTCGGCTACCGCCAGGTGCTGATCGTCAACACCGTCTTCATCGGCATTACCATCGGCCTGTTTTCGATCGTCAAGGCCGGCACCCCGCTGTACATGATCGTCATGCTCAGCCTGATGCAGGGTTTCTTCAATTCGCTACAGTTTTCCAGCATGAACACCCTCGCCTATGCCGATGTCGCCCAGCCGGACTCGAGCATGGCCAGCACGATATCCAGCTCCTTTCAGCAGTTGTCGATGAGTTTCGGCTTGGCTGCCGGCAGCTTGGTGGCAGGATACTACCTGGGCGCAGTGCCGCAGACCAACCAGGGCATGGTCACCAGCGCCTTGCATAGCGCCTTTGTCGCCCTGTCCGTGGTAACAATCCTGTCCTCGCTGGCGTTCTGGACGTTGAAGCGTAATGACGGCGAGAGCATCAGCAAGGGTAGCAAGGTGGCGCCCGCCGAGCCGGTGCCGGCCAGCACCTGATGTTCTGGGTCGGCAGCGCTACTTGAGACGGCGTTCGAGCGACTCGGCGTAGGCGCGCGTGCGCGCAGCAATCATCGGATCGGCCGCTTCGATGCCATCGGGTAGCTCGTCGGGCATGAATACCACCGTGCGCTCGCGCATCCCGGCGTCATCGGCGGCGCCCCTGATCGTCAAGACTCCCAGGTCGACCAGCTCGCGCGCTTCCGGCCAGGCGACACTTGGGTCTTCGAGTACGTCGTCAGGTCCTGCCAGTTGCAGTTGCAAGCGCATCTGCACCGGCCCCATGGCAAGTTGCGCGTCCATTTGCTTGCGCAGATAGTCGGCCGCGGCACTGGCCTGCGTCGCAGCGCTTATATATTGCGCTGTTCCCAGCGGCACCATGCGATAGCGTCCATGACTGATCTCGCCTGCCGCATTGGTGAATTTAAAAGTGTTGACGCCGAAGTACGGTTGCGTGATGAAACTGGACGGCGCCGGTTTTAGTGCTGCAAGGTACGCTTTCGCCGGCGGGTGCAAGTCGGCATAGCGCTCGAGCGGCGTCGGGCGGGCAGCGCCGGCTGGACTGTTTCCCATCGCGGTCAGGAAATCGACGAAGTCGGCCGCCGTGGCCGAGGGGAATCCATTAAAAGAATGCATGACCAGGTCGGTTTCACGATCACCGGCCAGCATGAACTTGAGCGACAGGCCGTAAGGCGCGGCACCGGGTGCAGCGTCCGGGATGTCCGGGATGCCGCCGAAAGTCGAAAAGCGCACCAGCACCGGCGTCGCCGCCACGGCGAAATGGGGGGCCCGGCTAATGATGGCGGCGCCGGGCGCGGGCGTAAAGGTGGCCGTGAGCAGCGTACCGTGCGCGTGGTTCGCGCGAAATGTGGAGTGTGCTCCGAATACGCCGTTGAGCGCATTGACCATGGTTGCCGAACTTGGCTGCGACTGCTGCTGCGACTGGGCCGGCGCCGGGACAATGTAAGCGAGAAGCGTCGCTGCGCAGAAAACAAAACGGCATGGTAAACGGCGCTGCATAAAACGATTCCGACTGCATTTGGCAAAAAAGCGATCATCGGAATGCGCGCTTGGCGAGGCGCAGGATCATAACTGCCTGCATGACAATGATATACGTAAATGCATACGTAAAAACAAACAGGCAAACGTAAAATAAACGTCGCCAGACGTAAAAAAACCCCGATGCTCATCGAGCACCGGGGTTTTTCACTATAACTAGCCTGACGATAACCTACTTTCACACTGGTTGCAGCACTATCATCGGCGTAATATCGTTTCACGGTCCTGTTCGGGATGGGAAGGGGTGGTACCGATTTACTATGGTCATCAGGCATA
>JAQGNM010000189.1 GCA_028291845.1 Massilia sp.
CCGGCGGCATGCAAGGCCGGCAGCGACTGCCCGCCACCGCCGCCGCCGCCAGGCGCGGCTGGTCCGAACCGCGCTCGTCCGCCGGCGCCGATGGCCGGTCCGAACGGTGCCCGTCCTCCCGCTCCGCCGCCGCCAATGGCCGGCCCCAACGGTGCCCGTCCCCCTGCGCCGCCGCCGCCGATGGCTGGTCCCAACGGCGATCGGCCGCCGGCACCGCCAGCGGGCGTGGCCGCGCCACGCTGAACGGCTGCGGCTTTGATGTTTGACCGATAAAAAAAAGCTGCCTTCCCCGGCAGCTTTTTGGTTTTAGTGCAGCACCTTTGGATTGTGATCCGGCACCGGGTCGTCGTCGTGCGGCATGTGACCCGGCGGATGGTGCGGGTGGGGATTGTCGAACGGTTCGGGGGTCGGCTGGTCGGCCGGGACCGGGTCGGGGGCGCGGTGGAATTCGACGGGGGTTGGGGTCATTTTTGCTCCTGCTGGTGAAGATAGACCATATCACGACTCGTATTTGGGCTGCGTACGCCAGCGAAGCCTGGACAAAGTGACTTTGCTTCTAAGCCACCATGGGACAGGCACCTGCGCTGCGCTTGTGCCAGTCCCCCCTCCGGCCTGCCTTAAGGCGCCTTGGCGTTCTTGACGTACTTCTCCAGCCAGTTGTTGGTCTCGTACAGCATGTGCATGATCGACTCGCGCGCCCGGTAGGCGTGGCTTTCGTTGGGCAGCATGACCAGCCGCGCGGTGCCGCCCAGTCCCTTGACGGCCTGGAACATGCGCTCGCTCTGGATCGGAAAGGTGCCGGTGTTGTTGTCCTGCTCGCCGTGGATCATCAACAGCGCATCCTTGATCTTGTCGGCGTTATTAAACGGCGACATCGCCTGGTAGACGTCCTGCGCTTTCCAGAACGGCCGCTCTTCCGATTGAAAGCCGAACGGGGTCAAGGTGCGGTTGTAGGCGCCGCTGCGGGCGATGCCGGCCTTGAACAGGCGGGTGTGGGCCAGCAAGTTGCCGGTCATGAAAGCGCCGTAGGAGTGGCCGCCGACGGCGATGCGGTGGCGCTCGGCAACGCCGCGCCGCACCACTTCGTTGACGGCCGCCTCGGCGCTGGCCACCAGCTGCGGCAAATAGGTGTCGTTCGGTTCGGCGTCGCCGTGGCCGACGATCGGCATCGACGGATTGTCGAGCACCGCATAACCCATCGCCAGGAAGGCGGCCGGCCCCCAGTAGCTGACCGCATTGAAACGGTACGGCGAGCCGGTGGTCTGGCTGGCCGCGCTGGCGCTCTTGAACTCTTGCGGATAAGCCCACATCAACAGCGGCAGCGGGCCGTCGCGTTTTGGATCGTAGTTCGGCGGCAGCATCAGGGTGGCGGTGAGGTCGACGCCGTCGGCGCGTTTATAACGGATCTGCTCCTTTTGCACGTTTTTCAATTGCGGTGTCGGGTGCGGAAAATTGGTCAGCGCGGTCAGCTGCGCGTCGGCCGCCTTGCTTAAATCGCGAATAAAATAATTCGGCCGCTCGGTGGGCGATTCGCGCGTCGTCAACAGGCGGCTGCCGTCGGCATCGAGCACCGCGACCGGGTTTTCGTAGTACGGTGGCGCGCTCTGGAACAGGCGCTGTTTCTGTTTGCTGGTCAGACTCATCCGGTCGATGAAGGGGCGGTCGCCTTCGGCCGAGGCGCCGGCGCCGTCCAATAAAATACTGGTGTCCGCGCCGATCACCAGGCGCGGCAAGCCGGCGGCATCGGGCTGCGTCACCGGCTGGCCGGGATCGTTGTAGCGGTCTTCGAACGAGTACGAAAAAATCTGCTCGGGCGCGGCGCCTGGCTGGTCGGGGGCGATGCGCCAGGTTTTGACGGCGCGCGTTTTATACCAGGCCTCGGTCAACAGGGCCAGGTCGCCGCGGCCCCACTGCACGCCGTTGTAGCGCGTGGCCAGCTTGGCCAGCACCTTGGGCGGCTCGGTGAACGGCGCGGCGTGCGCATACACGATATCGCGCACCTCGCCCGGCGCCGGCTTGGCGGGGTCGCCGCCGTCCTGCGCTTCGGCCCACACCAGGGTGGCCGGCGCGTCGACCCGCCAGGAGACGTCGCGCACGCCGTTCGAGACGGCGTCGTTGCCCGGCGGCAGACCTTCTTCCAGCGGCCGTTCGGCCACCAGGTGCACCACCTTGCCGCTCAAATCGCGCACATCGATCCGGCGCGGGAAGCTCGATGCCGGCACGATGTAGGAGAACGGCCGCGTCAAGGACTGGGTCAGAATCAGTTTGCCGCCAGGCGCCAGGCGGGCGCCGATGAACAGGTCGGGCGCGCCCACCAGGCGGGTCTTGCCGGCCAGGTCGACCAGCGCCAGCTGGACCGTGGCGTAGTGCTCGAACACGCGCGCGTCGGCTTCGTTTTTGAGCAGGTCGGGATAGGTGCGCAGCTGCCTGGCGCTGCCGGCGGTGCCGCCGCCTTCGCTGTCCTGGGTGCTGGGGCCGGTCGGCACGCCGGTCAACGGCGGCGCCTTGCCCAGCCCCGCCGGTTTCAGATGCACCAGCAAGCCGCTGGCGTCGGGCAGCCAGCTGAAACCGGTGCCGTTCACGTACGACAGCGGCTGCGCGGTCAGGCGGCGCGCCGCGCGGGTGGCGATGTCGACCACCCACAGCTCCACCTGGGCGCCATTGCCCTTCTCGGCCAGATTGACGTGGGTGAAGGCGAGGTGTTTCTGGTCGGGCGACCAGGCGGTGTCGGCCAGCCGCAGCGGTTTTGGCAGGCCGCTGATCCTGCTCTCCTTTTGCGTGGCGATGTCGAGCAGGGTCAGATCGGTGCCGAAGCTGAAGCGGCTGGGCGAGTAGGTGCGCGGGTTGATGCGCAGGCCGGCCAGCTTCAATTCGGGCTGGGCCACCTCGACGATCGACGGCAGCGCCGGCGTCGCCACCATGGTGACCAAATCGCGCCGCGGCGACAAGGACAGGCCGGGCGCGCGCGGCGCGTCGACGATGGCTTGCAGCGGCGCGGGCGGCAACTGGTACTGGGCGTGGGCAGGTACGGCGGCGGCGAGGGACAGGGCGAGCGGGACGGCGGTCAGGCGTTTGCGCATGGTGGTCTCATGGTGGAGTGGCGTGTCAGGCATGGTGCGCATTTGCCGCCGCAAAGTCAACCGTCAAGCCGTCGCTACCGTCAGTCGGCATGCAGGCCTTCGATTACAATGGCGCTTGCCGCCCCTTCGATCTCACAGCAGGAATCGCCATGGTCATACCGCAGCCCGTCATTGCCGCCGTCATCATCCCCTTCGTGATGTGGCGCGTGTACATGCGCATTCGCCGCCTGATGGTGCGCCAGAAATCGCAAGCCTGGCGCCACTGGATCGGCGTGGTGCTGTTCCCGCTGCTGTCGATCGTGCTGGGGACGCTGGCGCTGGCCCACCCGCTGTCGCTGGCGGGCATGGCCGGCGGCGCGGCCATCGGCGTGGCGCTGGGCGTGGTCGGCCTGCGCCGCACCATGTATGAGAGCATCGGCGGCGAATTTTTCTATACGCCCAGCGCCCACATCGGCGTGCTGGTGTCGATGCTGTTCCTCGGCCGCCTGCTCTATCGCGGCTATGAATTCTACGTGGCCGGCGCCGCCCGCCCCGACGACTTCGCGAGCAGCCCCCTCACCCTGCTGGTGTTTGGCATCCTGGCCGGCTATTACACCAGCTATGCCGCCGGCATCCTGCGCTGGCGCCGCCGCGCTACCTGAACTGAAGACCGATGAACATCACCACCCTCACCCTGCTGGTCCTGACGCCTTTCCTGGTATGGCGCATCTATTCGCGCCTGCGCACAGCGATGGCCCGGCAGCGCTCGATCGTCTCGCGCCACTGGACCGGCCTGTTGGTCTTCACCGCGATGGTGCTGGTGCCGGCCTCCGAATTGATCCACAAGCTGCCGATGCTGGGCTGGCTGGCGGCCGGCACCGCCGCCGGCATCGGTTACGGCGTGTGGGCCTTCAAGCACACCCGCCTGGAACAAACCGAAGAAGGTTATTACTTTACGCCGCCGGCGCGGCTGGGCATCGTCATCGCCATGCTGTTCACGGCGCGGGTGCTGTACCTGGGGTTTGAAATCTATGCCAATCAGGGCACTAATACCCCGACTCCGCGTTTTACGGACAGCATGGTCAGCATGCTGGCGGTGGGGCTGACGGGGGGGTATTTTGGGACGGTCAGCGCGGGGCTGGCGCTGTGGAGATATAAAATCCGCCAGGCGATTGGTTAGAAGGGGGACTGGCCGGGCCGCGTTCGGACCGCGAGGTGCCTGTCCCATTTTTCGAGCCGAAGCAATGTGTGCCTCGGAGCGGGCATGGGACAGGCACCTGCGGCGCCAGTCCCCCTTTTGTCTTACGCTGCGATCCTTCGCTGCAGCACAAAAATCGGCTGCGCCCACTGCGTGTCTTTCTTCTTCTTGCTGGTGATAAGCGTCAGCTCGGACGGATCGTAGACGTCGGTGTTGTGCGTCAGCGGCGTCGTCATCAGGTACTGCGCTTCGGTGTTTTTCAGGAATTCCCCGACCAGTTGGATGTTGCGGATGTCCAGGTGGGCGAACGGTTCGTCGATGAAGACAAAGCCGCCGGAACCGTCTTCCGATTTCAACAGGCCGATCAACAGCACCAGCGACTTCATGACCTGCTGGCCGCCCGAGGCTTCGCCGTCGTTCATGCCGATCTGGTCCTTGCCGTCGAACTTGAAGCGCACGTGCAGGCCCGCTTGCGCCAGCTGCACGTCGTCGTTTTCCAGGCGCACCGGGTCGGCGTGAACGTCGATGCCGGCCAATTCTCCCAGCTCCTTGATGTTTTTACTGTAGGTTTTGATCGTATAGCGCAGCCGGTCCATGTAGGCGGCGCGCGCGTTGGCGGTCGCTTCGATGGCGCGGTTGTTCTGATAGCGGCGCTCGTCGGTTTCGCTCTGCCGGCCATGCAGCTGTTCGGCCAGGCGATGGTGCTGGTCGATCACGGTGGCGTCGAGCTCCCAGTCCTCGCGCGCCAGGCTGTGCTGCAGCGAGGTCACCCGTAAATCGACCTGGTGGCTGTTCTGGTGCTCCGACACCAGCGCGGCGCGGCGCGCCGGCCGTTTCCACGCTTGCGGCAGGTGGCGCCAGGCGCGCCGCAAGGCAGCCAGGGCGACAGCATGTTCGTGGCGCTGCTCGATCTGGCGCTTGAAACCGAGGCGCTGTCCCGCTTCCGCCTCGGCCAGCGCCATGCGGGCGTTCTGCCAGGTGGTGTCGGCGCGCGTGCGCGCCACCGTCGCCGCCTTGGTCAAACCCTGCAATTCGCCCAGCCGCGAGCCCACTTCCAGGCGCTCGGCTTTTAATGGCACGCTCGATAGCGCCGCTTCTTCGAATTCTTCCTGGCGCGCGGCCAGTTCCTTGGCGGCGTCGACGCCGGCAATCCGCGCCTTTAACAGGCCCACTTCGGCGGCCAGCCTGGCGATCGTCAGGGTCAGGCTGTCTTCTTCCGCTTCGAGCTTCGGCAAGGCGCGCAATAAAGCGTCGAGGCGCCCGGTGCGGCCGGCGTCGCCGAAGCGGTATCTGGATGCCTCGACGAACAGCGAGCGGCCGCCGCGCCGTTCGCGGTGGTAGGCGTCCGGGGTGATCCATTCTTCGTTACCGGATTTGAAACCGGCATCGACCGATTCGACCCGCTCGATGCGCTGCAACTGGTCGATCAGCCAGGATGGGGTGGCGGCGGAAAAGCGCACCACCGACAACAGGCTGTCGTCCTTGCGTACCGGCGCAGCGACGCAATCGGGCACGATGAAATGGCGGTATCTCTCCTGCTCGGCCAGGCGGTAGGCCGCCGGCGCGTCCTTGGCTTTTTCCAGCAGCACCACCGAGGCGTAGCCACCGAGGACGCCTTCGACGGCGCCCTGCCATTTCGGGTCGGTCACTTCGACGATATCGGACAGCATGGCGTGGCCGATGCCGGCGTCGCGCAGGGCGCGGCGCATGGCGCGCACCGGTTCCGGCTCCGGCATGGCGCTCTTGCCCTGCAGCGCCGCAATGGTCGCCTTTTCGCCGGCGATGCGGGTGGAAAGTGCCATTCGCGCCTGCTTCTGGCGATTCAGTTCCGCTTCCTGCGTGGACAGCAGGGCCGACACTTCGGCGATGTCGGCGCCGGCATCGGCCGCCAGCTTCTGCAGGCGCTCCTTCTGCTCGAGCAGGCTGTCGAGCGGCTTGAGTTTACCGTTGATCTGCGCCAGGCGGCTGCCCAGGGCGGTCGCTTCGCGCTCGAGCAGCACTTCCTGCTCCTGGGCGTCGGTGTGCATTCTCGCCTGGTTGGCCACCGCATTTCGCTTGTCGGTCAGCTGGGCGTCGGCCGCCGCCATCGGGCGGCGCGATTCGCGCAACTGGCGACTGATGTTGGCCGCCTTTTCGCGCGCCTCGTGGTACTCGAGACTTGGCAGCACTTCTTCGAGCAGGTTGCGGCGCTCCTTGTGCAAATCTTCCCACTGGTGGTAATTGGCCACGCGCAGGCGCAAGCCTTCCAGGTTGGTGCGCGACGCTTCCAACTCGGTCTCGAAGCGTTTCAGCTCGGTCTCGGTATCCCGCTGGTGGCGCTTGGCCTCGTCGTAGGCGTCCAGCACCTCCTTGTCGCCGAACACCTGGAACACCAGGTCGAGCAACTGGCGCGGCGCGTATTCGCACAATTTATCGGTTTCGCCCTGCTCGAGCGCCAGCACCTTGGCCATGGCGGGAGACAGACCGGCGTTGGCCAGGCGTTTTCGATAGTTCTCCACGCCCAGCCAGTCGCTCGCCTCGGTGACGTCTTCGATCTGGATATTCCCGGGGCGCATCAGGTACTGCCGCTTCCAGTCGCCGCCGTTTTTCTGGATCTGACAAAACAGCGTCACCTCGTCGTCGCTGAAAAAGCCCGAGCTGCGAAACGGCCGGTTCGACAGCTGGCGGCCGACCGTCTTGTTGTCGACCACGGCGCGGATCCACGCCGTCTGCTGGCCCGAGTGGCGCGCATAGTGTTTATAGGTGCGGCCCATCGAACAATCGAGGCCGAACAGGGTGCGCAAGGCGTCCAGCAAAGTGGTTTTACCCGAGCCGTTCTGGCCGGCGATGGTGATGATCTTGGCGTCGAGCGGGATGTTCTTGATGCGCTGCCAGTAGTCCCAGTGGACCAGCTCGAGGGATTTGATGTGGAACATGGGTGCTCTCAGAGTGCGCTGTGGTCGTTGTTATTGTCGCTGTCGCTGTCGTCGTCGACAGGCAGGGTGTCGATATCGGCGGCCAGCGAATCGATCGGGTCGGCCGGCTCGACCGGATCGGTCACTTCGTCCACCTGGTCCAGGTCCGCCAGCGGCTTCCTCGGCACTGCCACGGTGATCGGCGACCTTTTAAAAACCTCGGCCAGGGCGCCGTTGATGATGCGCTCCTTTAAAACGTCGGTGTCCATCATCAGGTCGAGCAGGGGCCCCTCGACGATCAGATCGCCGCGCCGTTCGATGAAGCCGAGTTTCGACAGGGTGCCCAGGTTCATGTCCATGCGGGTCTTCTTGCCCAGCTTTTCGCCGAAGTCGGCCAGCAGCGCGGTATAGGAAATGCCGATCGAGGTATCCTCGGCGCGCGCGATCGGGCGCTCTTTTTCAAAGAAATCGGTCTGGTCGTCATCGAGGTTCTGGTGGGTCTCCTGGCGTTCGCGCTTGGGCAGGATGATCTGCGCCCACAGCACCACCAGCAAGGCCACGCCATCGCGCGTCAATCCAAAATTATTGTTTTGCCAGATGTCCCTGGCGCCGAAGATCTTCGGTTCGACGGCGCGGTGCAGCGCCAGCGTGACGTGGTCGGCGTAGACGTTATCGAGCAGCTTCAGGCCCGCGTCCAGCAGGCGCTTGTCGACTTCGGCGCGGAACTGCTCGTCGGAGAGCACCCGCTTGACCATCTTGTCGTCGCGCCGCAAGGTCTGGTGCGTGAGCAGGCGGGCGATCAGGATTTGAGAATCGTCATTCATCGAGCGGGCCGTTTTCTAAATCAAGGGAAAGGGTGGCAAGTGACAGGGTGGCGAGCGAAATGGCGGCGACGTGCGGGTCGTCCAGCGCCACCATGGCGTCTTGCGGAGAAAACTGGATCGGCAGGCGCGCCAGCTGGGCGGTGGCGCCCTGCAGGCTCGCTTCGGCGGCGTCGCCCAGCAGCGGCAGCAGAGAAGCGCGATACGAGGCAATCGCAAACGTCGCCGGCAGCAGCGACTCTTCCACCTGCACCGCTTTCGGGCCCGCTTCGGAAAAGCTGGGGAAGTTGCCGAGGTTGGCAAAATCGGACAATCTCGCCAGCCAGTCGTCCAGCTCGACCTGGATGGCCGGGCCGTCGTTGACCGTCAGCGGCGCATCCTGCCCTGCCGGCAGGCCGCCTGGACCGACTGTGACGGTCCGCTCGCTTAATAATTCGGTTTCGGCGACGTCGATCATTTCAGCCGGCGTGCCGAACAAAGGCACTACCGGCCTGTCGATGGCGCCGACGGCCAGGCTCGACAAGTCCTCGTGCGCCAGCAGCCAGCGCTTGACGTCGGTGGTCGACAGGCCGGACTGGCCCAGCTGCACGCGCTGGCGCTCGATCTGGTTCAGCGCACGCGAGAACATGCCTTGCATATTCAGCAGTGCGCTCTGCGCCCGGCCGATGGCCTGGGCCGCCTTGTGGGTGGCGGCGTCGGCGCGCTCGTCGGCCAGGATGGCGCGCAGGATGACCGAACCCTTCTCCACCCAATCGCAGGTGGTATGCCATTTCGATTGCGAGGTCCGCAGGCGAAATTCCGAGCCGGAGGCGATCGCGTCGCGAAACTCTTCCGTCAAATCGACCAGGCGGCCCAGCAGGTGGCGCAGCTGGTCGACGGTAACGCCGCCGACCGCCTGGGCGCCGGCCACTTGCGACAAGATAAAACCGACATCGGCTTCGTCGTCGGCCTGCCCGCTCGATAACAGCCCGTCGAGCGCGGCCAGCACGTTTCTCGCCAGCGGCGTGACGCGGTAGACCGCCGCTTGCGCATCCCACGCCAGCAAGCCGTGCGAGCGCAGGCGGATCAACACCGTTTCCAGGCTTTCCGGCAGCAGGTAAGCCAGCTTGATGTTGATGTCGGCGCGGCTGAAGGCGGAGACAGCGCTGTCGGCGGCCAGTTCGCGCAGCACCAGCAGGCGGATCATCACGGCGTCGCCGCCGCCGTGAAACAGGGCGGTGAAGGCGCTCAGGGTCGGCTGGGCGCGCTTGAGGTGGAACACTTGCTCGATTTCATCGGCGGAAATGTCCGCGTGGAAATGCGATTGCAGGCTGTCCGCGTCGTCTTGCTGCTGGGGTAGTGATTCGGCTGCTGGCGCGCCTGCCGTGGTGTCGGTCATCGTTATTTGCTGAAATCTTGAAACCCCGCCAGCGGGGAGCGGCGGGGGCGTCAGTATATCAGCTACCGATGAGCCTGAAGAAGTGCAATGCTGGAGGGAAATTATGCAAAATCTTGCATAATTTGACCAGCTTACTTGCGCGTCACCATTTGCAAAGTCTGGTCGACGAATTCATCGTCGTTGTCCGTAAAGCGCAGCCGCACCGGGTACCACTCCTTCGACGGCGCCAGCCAGATGTCGAGGGCTTGCTCCTTCGAATCGGGCGGCGGCAGGCGGATCAGGTGGATGGCGTCGACGCTGCCGATGCCGGTCTGCACCGTTTCCGGTTTGATCACCCGGAACGTCCAGACGTCGGCGTCACGCCGCCCGGCGACGAAAAACGTCCATTCCGAGCCGGCCACGAATTTGTCCGGGGCGGCGCGCGCCACCCCGGCCAGCTGGAACAGCACGCTGCTGCGGTCCTGCTCGCCGCCCTTGATGGGATAGGAGACGTCGCTCTCGGTAAAGCTGATTTGTTTCTTGCTGCGGTCGAACGTGGTGGTCCAGGGATCGTGGCGCACCCGTTTTTCGACGAATTTGGCGGGCGCCAGGCCGAAAGCGTCGACCGTGCCCTCGCTGCGATTGTCGATCAGGCTGCCGAACAGGGCGGCCTTGGTGTCGGAGTGAAAACTGTACTTGCCGCTGCCTAAGCGCCAGTTGACGGTGGCGTCGCCGCCCAGGCTGAACCCCTTCTGGCGCGCCCTGATGGTGTAATTCAAGTCGGCCGAAGGCGGCAGGTCGACTGCCCGCTTGACCGGATCGAAGGCGAAAGCGGCCGGCGCCGCCACGGCAAGGCCGACCGCCAGCAGCACCGTTGCCAGGGGAACAATCGTATTGCGCATACTGCTTTGCATGGTCAGTCCTCACTCTCAGCCGGCGTCGGGCCGGCCGATGTTTTTGACGGTTTGGGTCGTCGTGGCCCCACTTGATTCTATATTGTCGATCCGCACCGGCAGCCAGCCCAGCGACGGCGCCAGCCAGATATCCAGCTGCGAGTTATAAAAACCCGGACGGGGTGGGCGCGACATGTGCCAGGTGGCCAGCCGGCCGATCGGCGTGTCGATCTCCGTCTGCCCCACCAGCACGAAACGAAATACGCTGGCATCCTTGTCTTCGCCCACCAGCATATCGATGTTGCCCTGTAATTGGGCACTGTCGCCACGCGCGATGGCCGCCAGCTGCAGCGGCACGGTCGCCTTGTCCTGGGTGCCGGGGACGATGGCATACGAGGCCGGCGACGCCGAAAAGGTCATCTTGTTGCCCTCGGCATCGAATTGCGTGCTGGTGGCCGCCCTGCCCCTTCTTTTCTCCGTCATGGTGCGCGGCACGAAACCGGCCGCATCGACCTGGCCGGCGCTTTCCAGCACCACCAGGTTGACCCGCGTCACCAGCACCCGGATGCCCGCTTCCAGTTTTAGCCTGTAGCGCCCATTGTCGAGGCGCCAATTCATCGCCGCCTCGCCGTGCCACACGGTGCCGTCGGCGTCCTTGCGGGCGACGTCGAGCAGGATGCGGGCCGATGGCGGCACCTCGGTGCGGTACGCCTTGCCGACAATCGGCGCAGGAAGCGGCGGCGCGACCGCTGGTGGCGGCGTGCTCGATGCCGCCTGCATTGATTCTACGCCAGAGGGCCGGGCGGCGGCGCCGCCATCGATGGCGGCCGGCGCCAGCGGCGCTGCGATGGCGGCCGATGGCGGTGGCGTCGGCGGCGCGGCGATATCGAACGTCACCGGCGCGATGGCCGGCACGGCCGGCGGCGGCCGCAGCACGGGCGGCGGCGCCGGCGCCGGCGGATCGACAGGGGCCACTGCGGCGGCGATCAAAATCGCTTCCGTGACCCGCGGCGGCGCCATGGCGACATCGCCGGCTGCATCGATGCGTGGCACGATCACCATCAGCACCAGCACGTGCAGCCCGACCGTGAGCAGAGCCAGCGCAAGCATGCGTCGATGATTGGCGCGGTTTGTCATGGATTAAGTGTAGCGTGTTTGCTGCGGCGCCATGAGGACTGCATCGCCTGGCAGCGCCGGCTTTGCCGTTTGAATAACATCCTTTGAGCCGCTGTTTTTATCTGCTACTCTGACCTGTCACACTATGGAGGTCCTCATGTCGAATTCCCCGTTTCCCAACATGCCCGGCGTCGCCGCCATGACCGATTCTCTCGAGTTCGTAAAAAACTTGTGGGGAAGCATGGGGGTGCCCGGCATGTCGATGCCGAGTCTGGCCGCGCCCGCCATGTCGGTCGAAGACCTGGACAAGAAAATCGCCGACCTGAAAGCGGTCGAGTCCTGGCTGAACGTCAACGGCGCCATGCTGCGCGCCACCATTCAGGGCCTGGAGGTGCAGCGCGGCACCCTGGCTACCCTGAAAACCATGGGCGCGTCGTTTGCCGATGCGATGAAGACGATGACGCCGGACCCTGCCGCGGCTGGCAAAGCGACGGACAAGCCCGCCGCGCCCGCCATGCCCGATCCGACCATCTGGTGGAACATGCTGCAAGACCAGTTCAAGCAGGCAGTAGCGAGCACGGTGCCGGCAGGCCCGTTCGGCGGCGCGGCCGAGGCGCCCAAGCCCGATCAGCAAGCGGCGAGCGCGGCCGGCCTCGATGAGACGGCGTCGCCGCGCAGCGCTCGCAAGCCGGCGAAAAGCTGAAGTGTCTAGGCCAGTTTCAGGATCCTGATCGAATCGATCAGGCCATCCGCCGAGCGCTTGACGGTGGCGATGTTGATCAAACCTTCGTCGGCCAACTGCCTGGCCTGTTCGTGAGCGATCTGGAAACTTTCGATGGTGTCGCCCTTGGCGGCCACCGGACGAATCCAGGCCGTGCTGCCAACCTTCATTTTTTCGTAAACTTCGTGAGCGATATCGCGCATGCGTGTGCCTTTCCTGGACAAAACGGGCCATGTTTCTCCCGCGGGGTGAGCAGTTTAGCACCCGCACCGGCCACAGGGGAAACGGCAGCCGCAAACACGCTCACACTGGCGTCTCTTCGCTGGCCGGCACCAGCCGCGCCAGCTGCTCCATCAACTGGGCAAAACGCTGCTGGCCCGGCTGGATGCGGTCGATGTGCAACAACACCTCGGCCGTTTCGGCCCCGAGCGCGGGATCGTAGGCCGTTTGTTGCATGTGCGACAATTGAATCTGCGCCGCATTGAACAGGATGCGCATATTGTTCGGCAATTTTTTGCGGGCGTGACGCATCCATTCGAGCGCCTCCTGCAACTTGCCGCTGCGCCATAACAGCACGCCCTGGTTCATCAGGTCGGTTGCCTCCTTTTTCGATGCGCGGATGAACGCCGCGCCCTCCTCCGCCATCCGCGCCTTGTCGAAAATGCGCTGCACCTCGTCGAGCAAGACCGTGTTGTCGTGGTTGTTGCGGGCCACGTAACACAGCAGTTCGACCGGCGCTTGCTTCACCCCCACCGCCAGCAGCAGCACCGCCATGTCGAGGCAGACCGGCACTTCCGGGCGCGCCGGGTCATCGTTGAGAATGGCTTCGAGCTCGTCGCCGGCCTTGCGGGCGCGGCGGAAATCGCCGCTTTCGTGATACACCAGGCCCTCGGTGATCTTGGCCCGTAAAGCGATCAAATCGTCGCCGGCGAACTCCTTGAGCACGGCCTGCAACAGCGACAAGGCTTCCTTGACATCGTTTTTCTGCCCGCACACGCGCGCCAGGCCCAGGTAGGCGTCGGCGCTTTTCATCACCGAATACTCGCCGATCATGATGCATTTACGGAAGGCCTTTTCCGCCATCGCCAGGTTGCCCAGCTTCAGGCATACCACCCCCAGGCTGCGCTGGCGCAACACCGAATTGGGCGACAGCTTGGCGGCGCGCTCGAGCACGTTGCAGGCGTCTTCCAGCTGCCCCATCGCCTGGTGGGCGGCGGCCAGCTGGTCGTAGGCATCGATGTAGTAGCGGTTTTCGGCGATCAC